>DPXH01000008.1:8067-9324 GCA_003527405.1 Candidatus Sediminicultor tertius
GAAATTATTTGACAAGCAGTAAGTATTACCATAAAATTAATGTGAAGTTTATTATTTTAAAATATAACAAGCATAAGGGGAAATAAAATTGATTAAAAGCATGACCGGTTACGGTGTAGGAAGGGTTAAAACAGATGACGGAGAATGCCTGATAGAGATAAAAAGCCTAAACAATAAATACTGTGACATAAATATAAAAAATAACTTTCAATCTTTGGAAATTGAACAAAAGATAGAAAAATTAATAAAAGACAGAGTCTTAAGAGGAAAAGTTAATATTTTAGTGAAAGTTGAAAACTATGGCTTGACCGAAGAGAAGATAATATTAAATGAAGATGTAGCCGATTCCAGCTATAAGAATCTAAAGGCTTTAAAAGAGAAGTATAAATTAAAAGACGAAATAAGCATAGATTCTATGCTTAAGTTCAGAGATATATTTACTATCGTAAAGGAAGAAGAAACTGCTAAAATATGGCCCTTAATAGAAAAGACCCTGAATCTTGCTCTGGATTCTTTGCTGGAAATGAGAGAAAAAGAAGGTAGGGCTCTGGTTACAGATATTCGAAAAAGAGTCAAGAAGATACAAAAGTTAATAGATAAAACTGAGAAATATGCCAAATCCTCACCGCTCGATTACCAGGAAAAATTTTTAAGCAAGATAAAAAAATTGACCGAGGGCTTAAATGTTGATGAAGGAAGAATCGAATTAGAGGCAGCAATATTTGCCGAAAAGACGGATATCACCGAAGAAATTACCAGATTAAAAAGCCACCTTATCCAATTCGATGAACTGTTAAATTCCGAGGAATCCGTGGGAAGAAAGATGGATTTTTTAACCCAGGAGATAAATCGGGAGGTAAACACTATCGGATCAAAGACCAGTGATATAGAGGTAACCTCTTTGGTTGTTTTAGTGAAAAGTGAGTTGGAAAAGATAAGGGAACAGGCCAGAAATATAGAATAGAAATATAAAATAATAGGAGATAGAATATGTTGAATAATTTAGTGAATATAGGTTTCGGGAATTATATGAATTCTACCAGAATTATAACTATTTTAAGTCCGGATTCCGCACCGATGAAAAGGTTAAAAGAAGAAGCAAGAGCAGAGAGGAAGTTAGTTGATGCTACTTACGGGAGAAGAACGAGAGCCATAATAATTACTGACAGCAATCATGTAATTTTATCTTCTATCCAGCCGGAAACCATTGCCCATAGATTCACCGAATACAACGAACAAAATTACAAATTAAAAGAA
>DPXH01000053.1:0-780 GCA_003527405.1 Candidatus Sediminicultor tertius
AGGAGGTGAAAAAAAATGGCAACAGTCGTAACAGTCCCACGTGATTCTGCATTGCAGTTTAGATTAGTAGTAGGCACCAACCCGGAAACCGGAGCACCTATCATTAACAGTAAGACCTTTAATAAGGTTAAATCTGCTGCTTTAGACCAAGATGTCTATGATACAGCTACCGCTTTAGTAGGTCTGCAGAAGTACACTGTAGATGAAATCAGACTGGAAAAAGAATCCCAACTTACGGAGTAGTCGTTAGTGAATAGTGAATAGTCGTTAGCCAGAAAGACGAGAAAGAAAAAGAACAGACTAATAACTACAAGCCCTGTTAAGTGAGTTATCTACTAAATAGGGCAAGCTAAAAATTAAAAAATAAATTAAGCAATTAATCTTTCCCGATTGGCAGATGTCATTCCTGCGGTTCTCTCTGTCATTCCCGCGCAAGCGGGAATCCAGAACATTTACCGCCCACATGTATGAATTGGTCAATTGGAGAATTGATTAATTGGTGAATTGACAAGGAGGTGAAAAATGTAATGGCAACCGAATTAGGAGAAGTAACCAGTTACAAGAGACTCTACCTGCAGTTCAGGGATAGTGTCGGAAAGACTACTAATCTAACCTTGAATAACCCCAAGAACGTGGATGACGGGGACTATGTGGACTTTGCGGCACAGGATGCAGCTATCGAAGGAGTTATGGATACTATTATTGCTAAAAACATCTTCCATAATAACGGTAATGACTTAGTAGCTAAAGTAAATGCCCGGATACTTGATTATAAGTCTA
>DPXH01000053.1:1091-1797 GCA_003527405.1 Candidatus Sediminicultor tertius
ACTGATGTTATGGATGTGTAATTAGTCGTTAGTGAATAGTGAATAGTCGTTAGTAGGAGAGTGATGGGGTTTGGGCGGGAAATTTATTCTCCCTCCCCCTCGCAGGGGGAGGACTAAGGTGGGGGTTTTACTAAATACTAACGACCAACGACTAAATACTAATTCGACTGAAAGGAGAAAAATTAAATGATAGAAGCATTTGTCACTAAATATTTATTAGATTTCGCTCTTGTTTTTCTGGTTGGCCTGCTCTCTAAATTTATGATCAACAAGTTTGGCCAGGACAGGGCAGACAAAATAAAAGAGGCTATTCTTGCAGCTATGCTCTGGGCAGAAGAAGAGCTGGGGATAGGGAATGGTGAGGAAAAATGGAAAATAGCCTGGGTAAAATTGATCGAAATATTAAGGAAACAAAAAGTTACATTAAAAGAGGGTGAAATTTCCTATGTAAAAGATCTTATGAAAACTACGGTTCCTGAGATCAATGAAAAAATTTACAATGCTATGCCGGATGTAGTAAGGAATGGCAGGACTTTAAAAACTAGTCGTTAGTGAATAGTGAATAGTCGTTAGCCAGAAAAATAAGAAAGTAAAAATTAAAAATAAATTAATCAATTAACCTTTCGCTTAGGAATTGGTCAATTGGTGAATTGGAGAATTGGTTAATCGATCATGATTATAATTAATGATATAGAATTAACTGAAT
>DPXH01000053.1:2188-4449 GCA_003527405.1 Candidatus Sediminicultor tertius
ATGGTTATAAATAGGCCAGTATATATCAATTCCGGTTACCGGTGTAAAGAAGAAAATAAAAGAGTAGGGGGAGCTCCTGGTTCTTATCATCTCCAGGGCATGGCGGCAGACATCCACGTAAAAGAATTTTTACTTTCTGATCTTCTTCTTTATGCAAAGGAGCTGGGTTTTAATGGGATTGGCTTTTATGAAAAGAAAAATTTCTTACATCTGGATATTAGGCCTGGACCCAAACACTTTTGGAAAGGAAATAAACTAATTGGATATTGAATATGTATTAAAACTAATAGCAAATAACGGCTTTCCCCTGGTGCTTTCTATATACCTGGTGTGGAAATTAGAGTTTTTTATTAATGAAATAATCAAGAATCAAAAGGAATTTTCCCATAATGTTACTGCTGAAATCAAGGAAATTAAAGGGGCAATTAATGAATTGCGGGTTGATTTTGCTAAAAATCAATGAAACCATTGATATATAAGGTTTTTAGCGTTTTTGAAAAAAGCTTCTATTTTGGCGTATACGAGGCGTATTTATCCGAACTTAATGATTCATACCAGCCACCTTAAAATAAGCGCTTAAAACAGGCTTAAATTAGCTTTTATTTTTCGTGGTTCCCGAAATTCCCCCCTTTTAAGCTTCTTTTCTCTTTAATTCTCCCTTTTTATCCTGTATTCTCTTCTTTACTTGCATATTTGCCTTTGTATTGCTTCTATTCCCCTACCTTCTTTTTTCTCTACGCGTTATGAGGCAATTCGCTTACTTGACTCTATACGTATAGGTATGATATTATTATAATAGATTTTTTTCACCTTTAAAAATGGTTTAAGTTATTTTTATAGTACTAATAAAAATTTTGTAGTAAAGAATCCACCCGCTAATCAGGTGGCTTTAAAGAAGCCTCTAAAAGAGGCTTAAACTCTTATTAGGCAGTCTTCTCTATTCTCTTTTTCTCTTGATACTTTATATATCTTTTGAACTATTCTTTCAAATCGATGTTACTTACATAGTATTCTAAATATAGAAAAATAATTAATTTAATAAATAAACCATTACCACCTTCAAAGAAGATGGTTTTTTAAGGTAAAATAAAGGAGGAATAAATAGATGAAAAAAATTAAAATTGCTATAGCCGGAATAGGAAATTGCAGTAGTTCTTTAATTCAAGGTATAAATTATTATAAGGATAAGGATAGCCAAGAAGCTATCGGTCTGATGCACTGGGATATTGGTGGATATAAGCCCCATGACATCGAGGTGGCAGCTGCTTTTGACATTGACAAAAGAAAAGTGGGGAAAGATGTTTCTGAGGCAATATTTGCAGCTCCCAATTGCACTACTGTGTTTTGTAAAAATATTCCTAAAACTGGAGTTAAAGTGCAAATGGGAAAGATTTTAGATGGCTTTGGTGAATATATGAAAAATTACCCTGACCAAAATACTTTTGTCTTATCTGAAGAGAAAGAAGCTACCAAAGGGGATATATTGAGAATATTAAGAGAATCAGGAGCAGAGATATTACTAAATTATATGCCAGTGGGTTCAGAGAAAGCTGCAAAGTTCTATGCTGAATGTGCTCTTGAAGCAGGAATTGCTTTTATAAATAATATGCCAGTTTTTATCGCCAGTAACCCAGAGTGGGCTGAGAAATTCAAAGAAAAAAATATCCCTATTATTGGAGATGATATAAAATCACAGTTAGGAGCCACTATTACTCATAGAGTCTTAACCACTCTATTTAAGAATAGAGGGATAAGATTAGAGAGGACTTATCAGCTTAATACTGGTGGCAACACTGACTTTCTTAATATGCTTGATCGTCATAGATTGATTTCTAAAAAAGAGTCAAAGACAGAGGCAGTGCAATCTATGTTAACGGAGAGACTTGCCGATGAGAATATACATGTAGGCCCAAGTGACTATGTTCCCTGGCAAAAAGATAATAAGATCTGTTTTATAAGAATGGAAGGTAAACAGTTTGGGGATGTACCCATGAATTTAGAATTAAGGTTATCTGTGGAGGATTCCCCCAACTCTGCTGGCGTGGTAATAGATGCTATACGATGCTGTAAGCTGGCGCTTGAGCGAGGTAAGGGAGGGGTTCTATATTCTCCTTCCTCCTATTTTATGAAACATCCACCCAAACAATTTAATGATGATAAAGCCTTTAATTTAACTGAGGAATTTATTGCCGGAAAAAGAGATGATTAAGGATGAAATGTTTGATTATTGCTGCGGGAGAAGGAAGTAGATTATCCAACAG
>DPXH01000032.1 GCA_003527405.1 Candidatus Sediminicultor tertius
GAAAGGAATTAAATTTTATAAATATTTTCATATTCAACTTTTCCATCTTGTAAAATTTTTTCTATTGTTGATCTATCTTCATTATTAAAACGTAAACAGATACCACAATCAGAACTTAAGTGCCGGGGAACAGGAATGAGTTTTATTTTTAAATTTTCTTTTTTAGTTAAACTTTCCGCCCTTATCGCGGCACTGGTAGAATAAAATATTACCACACTATAACTTTCATCCATTTAGCTAAAACTCCTCCAAGCTATTTCTTCATAACAATATTTTTTATAGCAAAAAGTGCCTTATCCACCTCTTCAACAGTGTTGAAATACCCTAGACTGAGACGGATAGCCCCCACAGGAAAAGTGCCTATAGTTTTATGGGCAGCGGGAGCACAATGCAAGCCAACCCGACACATAATACCATATTCCTCATCAAGCCTTAATCCTACCTCTGAAGGTAATTGGTCTTTTATATTAAAAGAAATTACTGCTACTCGTTCTTTATCTTGATTGCTACCATAAATAACAACTCCGGGAATTTCTTTTAAACCCTCAACTAATTTTTGCGTCAGCTCAAGTTCGTGTTGACGAATTTTATCAACCCCTTCTTTAAGGATAAAACGCACGCCCTCATTTAATCCGCTTAGACCTACCGTATTAGGAGTTCCACTTTCATAGACATCAGGGAGAAAATCTGGCTGTTCTTCCGACCCTGAACTGCTGCCAGTCCCGCCAGTTTTTAAAGGTTTTAATTTTTTAATATCTACTTTTTCTCCAACCACCAACCCTCCTGTTCCTTGAGGTCCATAGAGCCCTTTATGACCGGTAAAGGCCAAAAGATCTATCCGGTCCCTTTTAACATCCAATGGATAACAGCCAGCAGTCTGGGCAGCATCTACTAAGAAAAGAATATTATACTTTCTGGCAATTTCCCCCACCTCAGCAATAGGCAATAAACTACCGATAACATTTGAACCATGATTTAGCACGATTAATTTTGTATTTTTTTTTATCGATTTTTCTATGTCTTGGGGGTCAAGGAGGCCTTCAGGAGAACAATAAACTACTTTGACCTCAACTCCTATTTTTTCTAATTCACGAAGAGGCCGCATAACTGAATTATGTTCCATACTGCTGGTGATTACCTGGTCTCCAGGTTGTAACAACCCCTTTAAGACAAGATTTAACGCCTCAGTCACATTTAAAGTAAAGATAATTCTTAAAGGGTCATCAACATTAAATAATTCCGCTAAACTTTCTCTGGTCTGATAAAGTATACGTCCGGCTTCAATAGAAAGCCGATGGCCGGAACGACCGGGACTTGCTCCCACTTTTTCTAAAAAATGTAACATTGCCCTGCCTACCTCTTTGGGTTTGGGATAAGAGGTAGCAGCATTATCCAGATAAATCATAATTTCTCCTCTCAAACTTTTTTCTTCCTACTTGGAAATAGTGAGCAAATATTCTTCGCCTTCTTCTCTTTCCTCTACTCTCCATCCAATATTGACAGCCATCCGAGTAATATTATCTTTAGATGTTCCGGTATCTACTAGAACCTCTAAAATTCCTTTTTTTATCTCCAACAGCTTATTCCTAACGGCAACTACCGGAAGCGGACAGGAGAGACCCCTAACATCAATACTTTGATTCATTTCTTATCCTCCATTCCCTTTTTTCCTAAATTACTCATACTAAAACCGATAACAAGACAGATTGCCAATCCTGCAATAACCGAAGCCGGTCCCCAAAGACTAGGACCTTTCGGAGAACTGGCAGCAGCAAAATTATGGGAAAAACTGGCTCCCACAACCATCCCCAAAACAAATATAGCGGCATCGGCATCGCCTTCTCCGGAAAGGAATAATTGACGACCGGGGCAGCCACCGGCCAGGGTAAAAGCAAGCCCTGCTAAAACCATACCACCAAAATTCCACAATTGACTGGTATGGGCAATGGGTTGACCCTGAAAACCCGGATTGAATTGTTTTAATATTAAATTACTCACCAAAGCAGCTAATAGCAGACTAACAACTCCGGTTAAAAGATAAGTGTCTTTAATAAGGATTACATCTCGAACAGCTGCCACTGTGCAAAATCGAGTTCTCTGAGCTAAAAATCCTATCACCAAAGCAATTATCAGAGCAATAAATATAGGGGCATGCTGAGCTCCTGGTCCTTTATTGCTAAAGAAAACCGCCCCTGAAGGTAGTTGAGGCTGAAAAATAAGGAGTAGAAGAAGCCCTACCATCACAACTGGCATAACCCAACCAACCATGGAATAAGTTCTCTGGTTTCGGCCTAAATTATATCCTGATTTAATAAAAAATATTCCTATCCAAATCCCTACTATTAACCCAGCCAAACCGAAAAGGGCATTGCCATCCCCACCGGCTAACCGAAGTAAAGTCCGCCAAGGACAACCTAAAAAAACTAAGGCCCCTACCATGGCTAAAAAACCTAAAACGAAACGGACCAGCGAAGCTGAACCGGCTCGTGGTTTAAACTCCTTAAATACTAAAGCGGCTATTAAAGAACCCAAAACAAAACCGATAATCTCGGGACGAATATATTGCACTACTTCTGCTCTATGTAAACCTAAAGCCCCGGCAATATCCCGCACCATACAGGCAACACAGATACCCATATTAGCCGGATTCCCTAATTTTTGTAAATACGCTGCAGAAACACCAATAAAGATACCAGTAAAAATAACATACTTTCTGGAACTGAAAAATTCTTTCAACATATTTTAATCCTTTCTTTATTATTTGATTTGATAACTTCTCCTATAATCTTACTCTCAGCAAAACCTTCCTTATGTAAAAGATTTATAGCTTTTTCTACTTGTTGTGGGTCAATAGAAATAAGTAGCCCTCCTGAAGTCTGTGGATCATAAAGTACAATTTCCTTCTCAAAAGATAAATTAATATTTTTTTCTACTAAACAAGAGTAAATCTTTTGATTTCTCATCGCCCCCTTAGATACCATCCCCATATTAATATAATTATAAACTCCATCAATAACTGGAATATCTTTAATACTTACCTTTACTCCCAACTCCTTTCCGCTTAATAGTATCATTTCGCTAAGGTGACCAATTAGTCCAAAGCCCGTAACATCGGTAAGGCTATGAATATTCAACTTTAATAATTCCTTTGAAAGTTTGTTTAGTTTAGTCATCCAAAAAACTGCCTTATCTATTACCTTTTTCTCGGCAATTTCTCCCTTAATAGCGGTGGAAATTATGCCTACTCCCAGGGGCTTAGTCAAGATAAGGAAATTCCCAGCTTCAGGTGTATTATTATAAATCACTTTCTTTGGGTCAACTAATCCTACCACTGCTAATCCATACTTTGGTTCTTTATCATTTACTGAATGACCTCCTGCCAAAATTCCACCTGCTTCTGCAACTTTATCGGCCCCTCCCTTTAATATTTTATTAAGCAGATTATATTTTTTCTTTTCTTCCGGGAAACAGACAATATTTAAAGCCATAAGGGGTTTTCCTCCCATAGCAAACACATCACTCAAAGAATTAGTAGCAGCAATCTGTCCAAAGATATACGGATCATTCACTATGGGAGTAATTAAATCTAAGGTGAATACAATCCCAGTATTTTCATCTAACTTATAAACCGCTGCATCCTCATTATGTTCAAAGCCAGCCAGTAATCGTTTATCTTTGAATTGCTTAATTTTATTTAAAAATCCTTCAAGGTCTTTGGGATTTATCTTAGCTGCACACCCAGAAGCTCTGGTCATCTGCATTAATTTTTCTATCATGTATTTTCCCCTTCCAAAATTACTTTTTTTCTTCTTACCTTGATAATCTCCGCAATAATACTTACGGCAATCTCTTCCGGAGTTTGGGCTCCGATATCAATCCCTATAGGGGCATGAACTTTTTTAAGTTCTTGAGCTGATACTTCCTGTTCTTCTAAATGTTGAAATACAGTTGCATTCTTTTTACGACTACCAATCATCCCTATATAGGCAGCATTTGATCTGATAACTGAACCTAAAGCTTCTTCATCTTTTAGATGTCCTCTAGTCACTACGATGATATAAGTAGAATGAGTTATTTTAAGATGACTCAGGGCTTTTTTTATGTCTTCTGCTATTATTTCATCTGCCTCTGGAAATCTTTCTTTATTAGCAAACTCTTCTCTATCATCAATTATTGTCACCTTAAACCCTATCATTTTCATTAATTTTGAAACATAAACAGCAATATGACCTGCTCCAAAAATTAATACCTCTTCTTTTGGCTGAAGAACATCTATGAAAACTTTCATCTCACCACCACAAATGGCCCCTTCATCCAAGGCAGCTTGTTCTTTGGTTAAATGATAAGTTATAAGCTTTCCCTTGCCTTCCTTTAGTGACTGCTTTACTTCTTCGATTACTTTGGCTTCGGTTATTCCGCCTCCGATAGTGCCGACTATCAAGCCATCCTTGCCCACTAACATCTTCGCTCCCACCTCTCTTGGAGTTGAGCCTTTGGTCTCAACTATGGTAGCCAAAGCGACTGTTTCACCTTTACTAATTCTCTCCAAAGCTTCTTTTAAGATCTCTGACATTTTCAGCCCTCCTCTTACAAAATTCCATTTTGCAACCGTTATGCTAATATAAATATAACGACACGCAAAAAAATACTCCCTCTTGGGATTTATAAATGTTTACAATATTTATATTTTAAAACGAACACTCTTTCTTAAAGTATACAATATTACTTTAGAATTTTTCAAGAAAAATTAATTCAAACTTTTATAATTAATTTTTTCTAATTATTTTTTATTCAAATAAGCACATATTGCCTCTAAAACCGCTCCCCCTATAGAACGGGCTTTATCAGAAACAGTAAAGCAGTATTCTCTTATCCCTCGAGGGTCGATATCTCCTACCTTCATCCCTTTGGTAACCCAACTTTGCGGATAAATTAATCCCCGCAGGACTCCGGATATTTCTGCCTTTAAAGGAACTCCCTCAACTTCTGCAATCACCTCTCCTGCCTTAACTATATCGCCAATACTATGTAAAGGAACGATTTTACCTTCAGCCGGAGCTCGCAACAATCTTCTTTTTGATTCTCCTCCTACTTCTCCGGGCACACCGGTATCCGATGCGGCCTGACCCCGATAGTAGACTCTCCCCAGGTTATGTCCTCTCATAGTTTCTATTATCACATCAACATCTTCCCCTGCAGTAAAACCCGGGCCCAGACCGATGACTAGCGGCGCCTGGCCTATAGTAGTCCCCAAATTACGTTTGGCCAAAATAGCATCTATTAAAAACGTGGGAGAAAGTTTTTTAATACAACTTCCTTTCGGGTCTACTAAAACTGGAATTTTCCCCTGTTTAATAGTATCTTCTACTTTTTCCCAGGAAGGAATCAAAATAGCTTCTACCTCTTCTACAATAGCCTTGCCTTCATAAACTGCCCGGGCAAACGAAACAGGAAGACGGATAACTGTAGGATGGTCAATTTCTAAAACTATCACGGAAAACCCGGCCCGAAAAAGCCTTACTGCTACCCCGGTAGCTAAATCTCCTCCGCCTCGGATAATTATTAATATATTATTCATCTTATTAAATCTTTCCCCTTTTATGAAGAGAGTCAAAGATATTTTTCATCCTCTCGTAATCTTCTTCCCGGTCAATATCTAATAATATGGATTCGTCTGATATTTTAAACCTTTTTATTCTCTCAGGATGAGCCTTAATTAAAACTCTACCCCCCACGTCACCGGAAAGTTTCATCAACTCATCTTTCCAATAACTATCAAATAACACAGGATTACCTTGCTTGTCTTTATAAAAAGGAACTACTATCTCTTTTTTACCCGGAGTAAAAGCAAGAAGCATCTTAAATAATATAGAAGGGTTAATTAAGGGCTGGTCGCCTAAAATTATAAAAAATCCCTCTACATCTTCAGATGGGATCTGGGAAAGTGCTTTTCGTATAGAAGTACTCATCCCGGATTTATATTCAGGATTAAGAACGATTTCGGCTCCCCATTTCTTGCCTGTCTTAATAATTTCTTTATCTTCAGGGCGAACCACTAAAAAATATTTATCCAAAGGAGTTAGCTTTGCTGCTTGCAACACCCATTCTATCAACTGCTTATCACCCAAGGGAAGAGTTAATTTTACTTTCCCCATCCTTTTGCCTTCTCCAGCAGCTAAAATTATTCCGTAAATCATGGTGTTTTTACTCTCCTAATTACCTCAGCTACCGCTTCCTTCTGACCGGCAGCTCCTATAATTATATCACTGATTCCTCGGGGGCAAATCTTTAAAACCTGAAAGGTCAATTCTTCGGCCATCTTTAAGTTTTCGGGGTCTTCTGCTTTATTAATAAAAAGATGACGGCGGCAACTTGGAGGGGCTCCTTTAAATAAACCTTCAGGATGGCAGATTAAAAAAGCTAAGGCTTCTATCCCAATCTTTTCTCCTAAGTTTAATCCGGTTAGCCGGGAAAAAATCTCAGAACGAAAAACATTCTCTTCCTGCAAAGAAAGACCCAGGGCGTCTATGCCGATCACTCCGATTAAATCAGTAGTCGATAAAGGAGTTACCGGCTCATGAGAAGCCGGAGCCTTTACCGGCCTTCCTGCTGCCCCATCGGCTTCTATCAAAAAATAATCTGCTAATTTATCCTCCCACCATTTATCCAACCAATCAGGAGACGGCCCGGATATTTTTTCTTCTCCATCATCCTCAATTTTCTCTCCTATTACGGCTAATCTTCCGGCTTTATTTTCTACAGAAAAGTATTTTTTAATATATTTCCGAATAGTCTCTTCTTCGTAGCCTTCAACTAATTTGCCTTTTTTTATAAAAGGAGCTAACTGCCAGCTAAACATTTTGGTAGTAGTAGTTAGAATCATTCGCTTATTTTTATGTGCCAGCTCATCAGCCAATCG
>DPXH01000002.1 GCA_003527405.1 Candidatus Sediminicultor tertius
TTATTTCATAAAAAAGCTGTAATATGCATATCAGAAGACCTAGGGAGGCATAATGCTCTTGATAAGGTCATAGGTTGTGGATTAATCAAAAATATCGATTTTAAAGAGACTTTTGTGGTATGCACAGGAAGAATATCATTCGATATGGCACTGAAGTGTTCGGTCGCGAGCATTCCTATTATTGCATCGAGAGGCGCTACAACGAGTTTGGCGATAGAGATTGCGGAGAAGACGGGTTTAACGACTGTTGGGTTTGTGAGAGGAAGAAGAATGAATATATACACGAATGGAGAGAGGATATGCAGGATAGATACTCGAGACAGGTGATATTACCGAATATCGGGGAAGAAGGTCAGAAAACACTTTTAAAAAGCAGGATAGCCATCATAGGATGCGGCGCACTTGGAACGGTTGCGGCAAACAATCTTGTTCGGGCAGGAGTGGGTAAAATATCAATTATAGACCGAGATTTTGTCGAATTAAACAATCTCCAACGGCAGATACTCTTCGACGAAGATGACATAGGTATTCCGAAGGCGGTTGCCGCTGCTGAAAAGCTGAAGAGGGTGAATTCTGATGTGGAGATAGAGGCAATGGTTAAGGATTTAAACCATATGAACGCTGAGAAAATCATGAGTGGTGTAGATCTCGTATTAGATGGGACAGACAACATGCAAACAAGATTTTTAATCAACGATGTCTGTGTGGAAAGCAAGATTCCCTGGATATACACGGCTGCAGTTGGAACTTATGGGATGATGATGACCATCGTACCAGGGAGGACACCTTGCTTCAGGTGCTTCTTGCCCGATGTACCTGAGCCTGGTTCAATCCCAACCTGCGATACAGCTGGGGTACTTAACACAATACCGGTTATTATTGCATCGATCGAGAGCACAGAAGCGATAAAGATATTGCTTAAAGAGAATATAACTACAAATGCGGAGAGTAATCTGATATTTTACGATGTCTGGAGCAACACTTTCGAGAAGGTTACTGAGATGCGAGATAAGAGATGCAGGTGCTGTGTCGAGCACAAGTTCGATTTCTTGAATGCGGCAAAGAAAGAGATCATAACTTCGCTCTGCGGGAGAAATGCTATACAGATAACACCAGCAAAATCTGCAGACATCTCCTTCAAATCACTCGCAGAAAGATTGAAACGATCGGGTGAAGTAAGGTTCAACAATTTTATACTGGTATTTAAGGAAAGAGATAAGGAGATATCGCTATTCAAGGATGGGAGGGCGATCATAAAGGGAACGGACGATGAGAAGGTGGCTCGCTCCCTTTATGCAAGGTATATCGGAATATGAACTTCTTGTTATAACAGAGAGAATAAAAGGAAGGTTATGGTCGTAATTCTTACAGATTCAGGTAACTTTTATCTTTTTACTGAACTTTTCCAATAATACTATCATACAAATATTAAAAATATACATCTATACGACATTTATATTCGTGATAACTTTTATTTAGGAGGTGGTGGAAATGTTATGGATCATGGATAGCTCCGGTTGGAGCATAAAGAATGAAAAATATACTCTTAGGAGCAAGTTAAGAGTATAAAGAAATGTGGTAGTGTAATTTTCATTTTTTGTAGTAAAAATTTGAAGGAGTTATCAAAATGACAAAAACAATAACTGAAATTAATGAAAAAATAAAAAAGGGAGATGTAGTTGTAGTAACGGCAGAAGAGATAATTAATATTGTGGAGGAAAAAGGAGTTGAAGCAGCAGCTCAGGAGATAGATGTAGTGACTACAGGGACATTTGGTCCGATGTGTTCAAGCGGGATGTATATCAATATTGGCCACGCTAAACCGAGAATAAAGTTGGGTGGTGGAACTGCTTACTTGAATGAAGTACCAGCCTATTGTGGTTTTGCTGCGGTGGATATCTATCTTGGTTGTACAAGTTTACCTGAAGATGACCCTCGGAATAGAGTTTATCCTGGCAAGTTTGAATACGGAGGTGGACATGTAATTGAAGAATTTGTCGCAGGTAAGGATATAAAACTTACTGCCACTGCCTATGGTACTGATTGTTATCCAAGAAAAAAGCTGGAAACCTGGATAAACATTAAAGATGTTAATGAGGCGGTGCTTTTCAATCCGAGGAATGTTTATCAGAACTACAATGTTGCAGTTAATCTTTCTAATAAGCTTATCTATACTTATATGGGTACCCTAAAGCCTGGGTTAGGTAATGCTAACTATTGTAGTGCTGGTCAGCTTTCTCCACTATTGAATGATCCGTTATATAAAACTATTGGAATTGGAACTAAGATATTCCTTGGTGGCGGAGTGGGTTATGTTGCCTGGCAGGGAACGCAGCATAATCCGACAACTAAAAGGAAGGATAACGATACTCCATGTGTCCCGGCAGGTACATTAGCTGTGATCGGAGATCTAAAACAGATGAAACCTGAGTGGTTGCGGGGAACGAGTTTCCAGGGGTATGGAACAACACTCACAGTTGGAGTGGGGATACCTATCCCTATTTTGAATGAAGAAATCTTACGTCATACAGCAGTTAAGGATAAAGACATCTATGCTTCAATTGTTGATTATAGTGAAACATATCCACAGGTTAAACCAGGGGTGCTTGGCGAAGTATCTTACGAGCAGCTTAAAAGCGGTAAGATCGTTGTTCAAGGTAAAGAAGTTCCTACTGCATCGCTTTCCAGTTATGCAAAAGCAGTAGAGATTGCTGAAAATTTAAAAGACTGGATTAAGCAGGGACGGTTTTTATTAACTGAACCTGTGGCATCACTGCCTGGACCGGAGTCAGGGCTGACATTTAAATTACTAAAAGAAAGACCAATTGAATAACCAGTAAAAAAGATGTAGGGCTAACAAGAAAAGTTATTTTCCTAACCATAGCCCTACATCTTCGAGTAGGAGAAGTAAATGATTTCAAAAAGAATTGTTCTAAAATTTCCTCACAGATTAGTTGACCAGCCAATTGTTTGTAACCTGGCAAAGTACTTTGATTTAGAATTTAATATTTTAAAAGCATATATTATACCTAAAGAAGAAGGGCTTCTTATATTAGGTCTTTCCGGGGAAGAGGAAAACTATAATAAAGGAATAAATTATCTCAAAAAATTAGGGGTAATAGTTCAATCACTGTCACAAGGTATTATCCGGAATAGTACCAGATGTACCCATTGTGGTGTTTGTATAACAGTTTGTCCTACCGGAGCCCTTGTTCTTGATACACATACCCGAAAAGTTCATTTTTACGAAAATAAATGTATTGCATGTGAATTATGTCTACCTGCCTGTCCTTTAAGGGCAATGGAGGTTCATTTTTAATGTTTGAGACTTTGAAAGATGATATTCAGAATATATTTGCAAAAGATCCGGCAGCAAAGAATACATTAGAAGTAGTTCTTTGTTATGCTGGGCTTCATGCAGTATGGTTTCATCGAATTGCCGATTGGTTTTACAGAAAGAAAATGTATACCATTGCGCGCATAATTTCGCATATTAGTCGTCATATTACTGATATTGAAATACATCCCGGAGCCAAAATCGGAAGAAGATTTTTTATCGACCATGGTATGGGTGTGGTGAGAAGTATATTTTATATTTAACCATTATTAGCATTTTAGCCCTATCTTTTGGTTATATCTTTTATTTAATTTAATTTGTGATAAAATTAAATATATTTAAGAATTAAAAAAAGAAACGGTTACAGAGACCAAATTAGAGTGGGGAGTATTGGCAGCACAATAAATAGATTGAAAGGTGGAAATAAAGATTATGGCGACTTTTGAAGACTTTGAAAAAATAGATATCCGGGTTGGCAAGATAATTGAAGTAAAAGACTTTGAGGAAGCCAGAAGTCCTTCCTATAAAATAAAGATTGATTTTGGAGAGTTAGGTATAAAGGTCTCTTCTGCTCAGATTACTAAATTATACTCTAAAGAAGATTTGCTTAACCGACAGATTGTGGCGGTAATTAATTTTCCTCCCAAAAGGATAGCCGGGTTTAAATCAGAAGTTTTAATTTTAGGAGTAATGAAAGAGGATGGAGAAGTTATTTTACTTCAGCCTGACCGAGAAGCTCCTTTAGGCTATAAAATAGGGTAGAATAAGTTGAAAAACTTTAAACTTGAAGGTATTTTAAATGGCGGATAGAACTGATAATGAAAAAGTTAATCGGGTAGCAGAATTAATTAAAGAATCTAAATATATAGTTATATTAACAGGAGCGGGGGTAAGTACCGGGTCGGGGATAGCAGATTTTAGGACTCCCGGTAAAGGCATCTGGGAGAAGGTAGACCCCTTCAAAGTTACCTCTATAACAGCATTTGAGCAAAACCCACAACGTTTTTATCATTTTTATCGACCTCGTATCGAGATGTTATCTCGAGTTTCTCCCAATCCTGCACACAAGGCTATTGCCCGGTTGGAAGAGATGGGTTATGTGAAATGTCTAATTACTCAAAATATCGATAACCTGCACCAGAGGGCAGGCTCGAAGAGTATTATTGAGGTTCATGGAACTTTAAGAGAAGCTATTTGCCGAAGATGTAAGAAGATCATCCCTTCAGAATTATTGATAAAAAAGATTGACAAAAGTGAAGAGAAAGTCCCCTATTGTGAATGTGGCGGAGTATTTAAACCAAATGTAGTCCTCTTTGGAGAGATGCTTCCCAATTTAGATAGTGCTATCTATCAATCTATGCGAGCAGATTTAATGCTGACTATCGGCTCATCACTCCAGGTTAGCCCGGTGAATATGTTACCACAATATTGTCTGGATAGAGGAGGTAAATTAATCATTGTTAATTTTATGTCTACCCATCTGGACTATTCAGCGGAAGTAGCGGTCAAGGAAGATGTCTGTGATTTTTTACCGGCAGTTGTAAAAGTTCTGAGAAGAAAGTAGGTTAGTGTAAACTTTATCTTCTTTTTCTCTATTATCTTTCTCCTTCTTCATGGGATAGGCAATACGAATACAAATACGAAGTTAGCGTAAACTTTAGTGAGGTAGTTAGATAAAGAAAAGAATATTTATTGTGTTTGCTTTCCCATCTTCTTTTTCCTATGCCATTTTTCTTTGTTTTTACTCGATACTCGATACTATATACTAGATACTTATAAAAGAAAATTTGACAAAATTGCTGAAAAAGGTAAAATATAATAGGGAAATTTAATATAAATGGCTGGTC
>DPXH01000163.1 GCA_003527405.1 Candidatus Sediminicultor tertius
TCTATTTCTTTACGATATACGAAATACGATATACAAAATATTATTTAATAACTAATTTTATAAAATTTAGTCTTCCGATCTTTAAGATCATACCTTCTTCGACAATCAAGTCAAGGTTAGGGTCGCTTACCTTTTCTCCGTTGATTCTTACTCCGCCTTGCTCAACTAATCTACGGGCCTCATTTTTACTATCCACTACACCAGACAAGGCAATGAGTTTAATAAGCCAAATTTTTCCTTCTATTAAATCATCTTTCTTTAAAATTAATTCTTTTATTTCTTCCGGATAAAGTTTATTTTTAAACACCTTTTCAAATTCTTCTTCTGCCATAATTGCAGCACTCTGTCCGTGATAAAGTTGAACAATTTCTCTGGCTAATCTCTTTTTCACATCCCGAGGATGCAAATCATTACTCTCTAATCCTATCTTTATCTTATTAATTTCATCTAAAGAAACATCGGTTACCAATTCGAAATATCTGGCCATAAGATTATCAGGGATAGACATAGCTTTGCCATACATTTCTTGAGGAGATTCATTAATCCCAATGTAATTATTAAGGCTTTTGCTCATCTTTTCTATTCCGTCTGTTCCCTCAAGAAGAGGCAGGGTGATAATAACTTGCGGTTCCTGATTGAATTCCCTTTGAATATCTCTACCCACTAATAGATTAAATTTCTGATCTGTGCCTCCTAATTCAATATCTGCCTGTATGGCAACAGAGTCATAGCCCTGCATTAAAGGGTACATAAATTCGTGGATGCCTATCGGTTTGCCTTCTTTGTACCTGGTTGAAAAATCATCTCTTTCTAACATACGGGCAACTGTAAATTTGGAACACACTTTTAAAACTTCCGAGAAAGAAAGCTTACCCAACCAATGACTATTGAATACTACTTTGGTTCTTTCCGGATTTAATATTTTAAAAACTTGTTTTTTGTAAGTTTCTGCATTCTTTTTGACTTCTTCTTCAGTCAATTGTTTTCTGGTTGCTGATTTACCGCTTGGGTCACCTATCATCCCGGTAAAATCACCGATTAAAAAGTAAATATCATGTCCCAGGTCTTGAAATTGTCTCATTTTTCGCAGACCCACCGTATGTCCCAAATGTATATCCGGTGCATTAGGATCAAATCCTTGCTTAACCCGAAGAGGCCTTTTTTCTTTTCTCGATTTTTCAATTTTTTTTATTAATTCCTCTTCGGAGATTATTTCTTCTGTTCCTCTTTTAATTATCCTTAATTCTTCTTTAATATCCATAATAAATTACCCCATTTCATAGAATAAAAACATCAAATATTTCTATTGCAATTACAATTTATTCCCTTATTTATTTATTTCTTGTTCGTTATTCCAACCCTAACCTCTTTTTGTTTTTAATTAACAAGATCAATAAGGGATAACCTAAGACATAACAGGCAATAACTTCACCTATTCCGATATATAATACAGTTATCCAGTAAGGCAAGTCAAAAAGTAAATGTAAATAAATGCTCACCCCAAATGCATTAATCAATACAGGAGGAAGGGGTGCTAATTTAGGATTGTTTACTTTGTAAGTTAAATAGGCAGCAATTAAAGTACAAAGACTTCCCCCAATTATATCTACCATCCCTAATCCTCCGTAAATATTTGCCAAAATACAACCTAAAAACAATCCAATGATAGCTGATGAGTCAATAAAGGGGAGAACCACCAAGGCTTCAGCAATTCTCACTTGAATAGGACCATAACTTATTGGAGCAAATATGATATTAAGAACCACATAAATCGCTGCAATCATAGCTACACGAATCAGATAGTTAAGTTTAATCATCTTAAAATATCTCCATAATAAATATATTTAATCTTTGAAATTATAACATAGTTTTGATGCTATTAAAAGGTTTGAGTAAAGTCATTTTACTAATTTTTGTACAATTTTATGGTATAATATATTCGTATCGCGTATCGAGTATCGTGTATTGCGTAAAGAAAATAGTATACAGTGAGAAGAGAAAGCAGAAGATTAGCTAATATTCTAATCTTAGGATAGGCGGCTCACCTGTTTTCCAATTACAAAGGAAGGGCACAATCCATTGTGCCCCAACCCTGAATTTTAGTTTCTGTAACGCGATACTCGATACGCAATACGCAATACGAGATAAAAGGAGTCTTACTTTGTCAGCAAAAAATAGACCAAAAAAATCTTATCATATCTCTTTGTTCCAAAAAATATCATTGATAATTCTAATCTTTGCTTTAACATTTTCTATTACTTTTATCGGACTGTCTACTCTTAATAATCAGAAAATATCAGAAATGGTACAAGGAAACAAATTTTTAGATGCCATAAATAGCAAGGTGTACGATATTAATGGTAAGATTATCACTGAATTTTATCAGGAAAACAGGAATCCTGTTCCCCTTTCCAAGATTCCCTCGCATTTAATTAATGCTACTATTGCCATTGAAGATTCGGACTTTTATAAACATAAAGGGATAAGTTTACGAGGAATTGTACGTGCCCAATGGGAAAATTTTAAAAATATAATTTTACAATTAAACAAAGAGGCTAAACCCCACGGAGGCAGCACAATAACCCAACAATTGGCTATAAACACTTTTCTCACTCGAGAAATTAGTTTGAATAGAAAATTAAAAGATATGTTATTGGCCTTACAAATAGAACGCTCTTTCACCAAAGATGAAATTTTAGAAATGTATTTAAATGAAATATACTTCGGGCATGGTGCTTACGGGGTACAATCGGCTGCTAAGATGTATTTTAATAAAAATGTACAGGATTTAAACCTTGCAGAATGCGCTTTACTCGCAGGAATCCCTCGTGGACCTTCTTATTACTCACCAATTCTTAACCAGGAAGTTTCCTTAAAAAGAAGAAATATAATCTTAAATAGAATGTATAAGTTGGGTTATATATCTAAGGAGGATATGGAAAAAGCCAAACAAAGCCCCTTGGAACTTGATTATAATAATAAAAGAGATAAGTTTGTAGCTCCCTATTTTTCTACTTTTATTCTTTCTCAACTTTTAGAAGAATATGGCGCTAATGTAGTTTATAAGGGCGGATTAAAAATTTATACTACCTTGGATTTAGAGATGCAATATTTTGCTGAAACAGCACTTCAAGAATCCGGACATGAAGGAGCAATAATAGCTATTGAACCTCAGACCGGTTATATTAAGGCAATGGTAGGGGGTAAAGATTTTGAGGAAAGCAAATTTAATAGGGCAACTCAAGCTTACCGTCAACCCGGCTCTGCCTTTAAGCCTTTTATTTATCTTACTGCCTTAGATAATGGATTTACTCCCAGTAATATTATAGAAGATTCTCCGGTTACTTTCGAAAATGGATGGTCTCCTGAAAATTACGAAAAAGAATTTAGCGGACCGGTAACCCTCAGAGAAGCATTTGAACATTCTATAAATGTAGTGGGAGTAAAATTATTAGAACAGGTAGGAATAAAAAAAGTTATAAATTATTCTCATAAAGCAGGAATAACCAGTGAACTTCGCTCGGATCTTTCTTTAGCTTTGGGCACTTCAGAGATAACTCCTTTGGAAATTGCTTCCGCTTATGCCACTATTGCCAATTT
>DPXH01000128.1:0-9509 GCA_003527405.1 Candidatus Sediminicultor tertius
TATTACTTTTGACAGTACCAATCTAATACTTTTTAACTAAAACACCCAATTAATTCTATAAATAATTTTCCTCCTTTCCTTTTTTATTGTTTTATGGCTGCGAATTCAATTTTAATTAAACATAAACTAATGTCTTGAAAAATAATTTGCTTATTTTAAATATGATAGAGGGTTAACCGGCTTGCCACTTACCCTTATTTCAAAATGGAGGTGGGGACCGGTAGCATTTCCGGTGCTCCCTAATTTTGCAATTATGCTACCTTTTTTCACATACTGACCCTTCCTTACTAAATTTACCGAGTTATGGCCGTATACAGTAGAATATCCCCCATCATGGCTTAAGATAATCACATTACCATATCCTCGCATATAACCAGCATAGCTTACCCGGCCGCTCTCAGCAGCTACTATATTAGTCCTGGTAGGGCCGCCAATGTCTATGCCGGCATGGAAATCTTTTCTTCCGCTTATAACTCTCATTCCATAAGGAGAAGTAATCCTTCCTCTTACCGGCCAGATAAAATTGCATATATTACTGCGGGCCCCGGGCACATTAGGAATTCTCAATTGCTGTCCTGCAGAAATTTTGGAAGCATCGTTAATATTATTAGCTGCTATTATAGACTCTAATTTTACATTATACTCGCGAGAAATACTCCAGAGGCTTTCTCCTTTTTTTACATAATAAATTATTTCCTCAGCTGCCGCTTCCTGATCATATCCTTCTGCTTTGGCAATATCCATATTAGTTATGGGCAGCTTCAATTTTTGACCGATAGACAGTCGGGATATTTCTTTTAAATTATTGGCAGAGGTGATGGTGCTCATATTTACATCATATCTCCGAGATATGCTCCATAAGGTATCTCCTTTTACCACGGTATAAGTTACAATAGTTGGTTCCTGTTTCTGATTAGATTTAGATATTCCTCCTCCTATTGCGGGGATTTCTAATTTTTGGCCAAGTGATAAGAGATCTTTCTCCTTGAGATTGTTAACACTAATAATAACTTCCACTGAAACTCCATATTTTCGAGAAATATTCCATAGATTATCTCCTGCTTTAACCGTATAAATAATCGGTTCAGCATTTTTGGGTGGATTGATATTGTTATTACTATTATTTTCATTAACAACTGGCTGATTAGTAACGTTTTTCTCAGGGATAGCGGTAACATCTTTATAAGAGGGGATCTTTATCTGCTGTCCAATAGAAATTAATTCTGGATTAGTAATGTTATTGGTAGTAAGAATTAAATCCATAGTAAGATTGTATTGCCGGGCAATTGTCCATAAAGTCTCTCCTTTTTTTACGATATGTAAAGCATAATCAGCAGCAGAGAGGTTATCTTGAGGGATTTTAACTATCTGACCGACAGATAAACTATCTTTATTTCTAATATTATTAAAAGCTAAGATTAGCTCCAAGGATATATTGTATTGTTTGGAGATGCTCCATAGGGTATCACCCTTGATTACTTTATGAGTAATAAATTCATCATTGTTATCAGCAAAAGAGTAAAAAGGAATAGAAATGATAAACAATAAAAGCAGGGTTATTAGAGTAATAGATCTTTTCTTGTCTCTATTATGTTTTTGAACTAAATACATCCTCTATTCTCCTCTATTTAGGAATTAATAACCAAAAATGAGGTAAAAATAAACAATTAAGAAGCTTCCTCAGGTAGCCAAGCAGCTACTTTTTCTTTTTCTTGGGTTTCTTTTCCAAAAAATTATCAATAATATTCTTTTTAAAACGCCAGATTCTTCCAATTTTAACCGCCGGAATTTTATTAGTTCTTGCCCATTGATAAACGGTAAGGGGTTTTACTTGCAAATATTTCGCTACCTGTTTTGCGGTTAAATATTCTTCCATCTCATAAACCTCCCTTGGTTTATGCTGATTTCTTTATATTATATTATTGTTTTTTGATGATTTTGTCAATTTTTTTATATCGATTGAATAATTGGTGAATTAGGAAATTGGTCAATTGGGAAATTAATTTTTCACTTTTCGCTTTTATCCTTTTCTTTATGCAGTATATCTCCTATCTCCTGAGCAACCCGATAAGGCTTAGTTAAAATTCTGATGGGCATAGATTTTAAAAAATGAGATAGATCCTTTTTTATCTCCTCAGTTATTCGATGAGGTTTGGTTAGCACCCTGTCTATGAAATCCGCAGTGTAGGTTTCCAATAATTTTTCCCGGTTAATTCTGATTTCGTTTCCGCAAATATTACACTTAATGTCTTCTAAATATTCACCTTTATAGGTAATGGTGTGGTTGGTTTCTTTGTTGCAGTGAAGACAAAAAAGCTGAGCTTTTACTTTACTGGTCATTTATTCTCAAGTTCGTCGTATCGAACTTTCCCCCTCCTTTTTTAATCCGGTAAAACCATTCCATCTACTCTTCGCTTAAAACCTGTGCCAATCTTTTATACATATGGTAAGATTTCATCACTTTTTTTATATGCTCCCTGGTTTCAGAATAAGGAACATTTTCTACAAAATTATCCAGGTCAGACCTATCATATTGCTTTAACCATTTACTGGTTGTACCTGGACCGGCATTGTAACCTGAAATTATCAAAATAGGGTCATTTAAAAATCTTTCTTTTAGGTAATTAATATACCAGCAACCCAAATCAATATTAATCTCAGGGTCAAAGAGCATATCATCATTAAAATCTTCCAGATTTAACTTCTGGGCAATCCATTCCCCGGTTGAAAAAATTATCTGCATCAATCCCCTGGCTCCGGCAACAGATTCATTCCATGAGTTAAATCTACTCTCCTCTCTTATCGTCGCTAAAACAAGCAAAGGGTCTATTTCATATTTTAAAGCATTTTCTCTAATTATATTTTCAAAATAGACGGGATAAAGACTTTGCCACAATTCCAGTGGTAAATCCTCCAATTGATGATTATCTTTAAAATAATTAAAAATTATCTCCGTATAATTTAAAGAACCATAATAATCCTCATTTTTTTTATAAACATCACTTAGCTTGAATAGTAAAAAGATATTCCCGGAATTATAATTTAATGCTTCCCTTAATTCAACTATTGATTCTTTGTAAAAACTAATCTCTTCAAACAATTCTGCCTTAAGTAGCGCCAGCTGACCTTTCCCCTCTATTTTATCATATTTTTTTAAAAATTCCCCTAAATCTATAAAATCTTCTTTCCTGGAGAGAGAAATCGGCCAAGTAAAACTAATATCACTTCTCTGTTCTATAATTCTTTCGGCATAGTAACTCAAGGGGTATTCCCGAACAAGTTTTTCATAGACAATTTTTGCTTCCTCATCTGACCCCATATTCTCTAAAATCTTTCCCTTCCAGTACAGGGCATCATCTCCCAATCTGCTTTGAGAAAATCTTTCTGATAATTCTCGATAGTAATCTAATGACTCGGAGTAAGAATTTTTATTAGTGTAATATCGGGCTAAATTCCATAGAGAAGTCATTGATTCATAACTATTAGGATAATTGTTGATTAATTCTCTCCATAGGGAAATTCCCTTTTCTTTTTCCTTTAACTGAAAATAAGATTCTGCCAGACGCAGATAAGATTGTCGGGCATAATAGCTTTCAGGATATTGTTTGATAATTTTTTCGTATTTATCTATTGCCAGATAACGTTCTCCTAAAGCTCGCAAAGAATTACCCCCAAGATAATTTGCTTTAATAGTAATTTCGCCGGGAGGAAATTTTGTGATAATCTCCTCGCACTGATTAAAAGCTTCCTTATATTCTTTTTTATAATACAAAGCCCTTGCCCTCTTATAATAAACTTCTGCAATATCAGAGGTTTTTGGAAAAGTTTCAATAATTTCCCTATATAAATCTTCAGCCAGATTATACTGGCGATATTTAAATAAAATATCTGCGCATTTTACCATTATATGGTAAGGAACCTGTATATCTTTCAAATCTTCTTGAATCTTATAAAAATACCCAATCAACAATTCTTCCGGTTCCGAATTCCTTTTAAGTCTATATCCTTCATTTAATATTTCATATAAACAGTTAAGAGAGTCGATATATTTTTTTTCTTGCCAGTATATCTCAGCAAGCTCTAGTAGCACTTTTGCTTTAAGCTGATTGTCTTTGGAATCTTCTAAAATGTTTTTATAATAAATTACCGCAGAGGCTATATCATTTAATTCGCGATAATTTTGGGCTGTCTGGTAATTGGTCTCTGAAATAATCAGACTTTGAGGGAAATTCTCTATTATCTGCTTGTAAACAGCTGTAGATTCACGATATTCACCTTTAAGTCTATAGGTTTCAGCCAGATGAAAGAGAGAATAATCAGTCAAAATTGGGTCATCTATCACTAAATTTTTATAAACTTCTATCGCTCTATCCCAATCTTCAATTTTTCTATAACAATCTCCCAATATATATTGAGATCTAATATAAAGGGGTAAATTCAGGGTGGAATATTCTACCTTCAACAATTCGGAAATTGCCCGCTGGTAGTCGCTCTGTTGATAAAATTCCAATCCTGCCTTATAGTTTTTTATGTCTTCTTTTAATTTAGTATTTGAAGGCTGTTCTTCTACTACTTTAGAAAGCCTTAATATCTTCATTTGCTGAACCTCAAGCTCAGTCAATTCATCATTATCAGCCAAAGCAATATTTACTCCGAATAAACTGATAGCTAATATCATTATCAAAAAAAATATCATTGAAATTTTCATTTTATCCACTCTTATTTTTATTTTAATTTTTCTCTGGTGATTCACCACGGTGTGCCGTCTCATCTTTATTACTCTTATCTTCTAATGTAATAATACCATGAAAATGATTAGGCACAACAATATATTCATCTAATTTTACATTTTTAGGTAATTGTGTGGTCTTTACCCATTCGTCAAGGATTTTCTATGTAACCTGGCAACTTTTAAATTAAATGACCAAATAATATTTTTATTCCGATACCAATTAAAATTAGACCGCCGATTATTTCAACTTTCCTTTCAAAATAATGGCCAAATCGATTACCAAAATAAACCCCTAAAATCGATAGTAAAAAGGTTACAACTCCAATTATTATTACCGGGAGTGCAATAGAAACGTTTAAGAATGACAGGCTTAGACCAACGGCCAAAGCATCTATACTTGTTGCAATGGATAATATCAGCAAAACATAAACATTCAGTGGATCTATTTTCTTGTTATTTACTTCCATTTTAGATGATTCATAAATCATTTTACAGCCTATCATGCATAGAAGTCCAAAAGCTATCCAATGGTCAATGCCTGAAATAAAATTTCGAAAACCCAGTCCTGCTAACCACCCGATTAAGGGCATAATGGCCTGAAATGACCCAAAAAATATTGCGATCTTTAAGGCATTATTAATTCTTAAATGTTTTATGGCCAATCCGCTGGTGATAGATACAGCAAAAGCATCCATTGCTAATCCGAATGCTATAAAAATAATTGAAATAATATCCATTTACACCTCTTAAAAAATTGGTCCCTATTTTTACCTATTTTTACTATTTTCCTTATTTTCGTTTTTCACCTCGATACTCCGCGGTGCTACGATTCAAATTTAAAGCTTTTTTCTTTAAAAAGCTTAAAGCAGGTATCGACCACTTCCGGGTCATAGAGGGTGCCTTTGTTTTGGGAAATCTCTTCCAAGGCTTTTTCGATACCTAAAGCCGGACGGTAGGGACGATGAGAAGACATTGCCTCTACTACATCAGCCACACAAATTATTTTAGCTTCTAAAAGAATTTCATCCCCTTTTAATCCTCCGGGATACCCTGAGCCATTTATCTTTTCATGATGTTGAAGGACAATTTCTGCAATAGGCCAGGGAAAATCTATTTTTTTAAGGATATCATGCCCTATCTGAGAATGATTTTTAATCAAATTAAATTCTATTTCGGAAAGTTTTCCCGGTTTGCTTAATATCTCAACAGGTAAGTTAATCTTCCCCACATCATGTATAAGAGCAGAAATTTTTATTCCTTCAACCCTGTCTTTAGGGAATCCCATTTCTTCGGCCAGGGCAACAGCAAGTTTAGAAACCTTCCGCTGATGGCCAGCAGTATAGGCATCCCTTGCTTCTGTTACCAGGGAAATAGCCTCGATACTATCTTCCATAGCCTTTTGCAGTTTCTTAAAACTTTCCTTGAGCTGCTCTTCAGTTTTTTCCGTTCAGTAATATCTACAAACATTCCTATTATCCTCCGAGATTTTCCATCAACTATAACCGGAGAACCAGACAAAGATACCGGAAATAAAGTACCATTCTTCTTTTTTCTAATAGTCTCAAAGTTAACATAGCCTTTAGATATTGCTTTGTTATCCAGGCCCTCTCCTTCTTCAATCTTATCAGGAGGGTGAATAATCCCGGAATTGATATTCTTACCTTTTATTTCTTTAAGTGAATAACCAAATAGCTTGCTGAATCGTAAATTTATATCTAAGATATCTCCTTTTTTATTGACATACACTATTGCCTCGGGGTTATCTCTAAAGATACTGATAAACTCCTGCTGGCTTTGACGCAGGGCTTCTTCGGCTTTTTTTGCTGTAGGGCGATTGCTGACTGTTTTACAAATGTTTCTATAAAATCAGGATTTTTTATTTCGTTTTGTCCGCGCAATAGAATAACCACTTCACCAAGTATTTCTCTTTTTCTGGAAAGGCCTATCATATATACTTCACCTAAACTAAATACTTTCTCTAAAATCCGTGAAACGCTTTTAGCCAAATATCTTGAAGATAATTCAGTAAATCCTCCGGGCCACTTGGTTAATTTGCCGCTTAATAAAATCGCTCTACCTTCTTTGACAGAAACTTTACTTTTTTGCCTGGAAATTTCTGTGCCACCTATTTTATAAACCATCTTGGTCGGGTCTTTTCCTACTATAGATAAAACTTTCTTAAAGTTATTTCCAAATCCTCCAAGATAACGAACAACAAATCCATCTTTTTCTTTATCAAATTCATTAACGTAAATAACTGCACCGCCTATAATTTCTTGAACTTTTTCTCCAATATACTGAAAAATATCTTTTTCCAAGGGAAATTCTACAAAATCCATAGCGGTGTCAGCCAAAAATTTCATTTCGGAAATGTATTCTCTTTGTCTTTAATCATTATTAAATCCTTAAAAAATATATTCCCCTTGGCACGTTGTGATGATGCACTTAAAACTTAAAATCCTTTTCTTTGAAGAGTTTAATACAGGTATCTACTACTTTCGGATCAAAAAGAATATTTTTATTTTCGGCAATTTCAGTCAAAGCTTCATCAATACTAAGAGCCGGCCGGTAAGATTTATAAGAAGTCATTGCCTCAACCACATTTGCTACTCCTAATATCCTTGCCTCTATATAAATCTCATCACCTTTTAATCCTCTCGGATAACCTGAGCCGTCCATCTTTTCCTGATGTTGAAGGACAATTTCTTCAATAGGCCAAGGAAAATCTACTTTCCTTAAAATATCGTAACCTACTCTGGGATAATTCTTAACTAAATTAAATTCCACTTCGATTAATTTATCAGGTTTACTTATAATTTCAGTGGGCAAATTGACCTTTCCAATATCATGAACCAAGGAAGCAATCTTGGTCCCCTCAATCTTTTCCTGAGTAAGCTTCATTTCCTGAGCTATAGCTGTAGCAAGTTTAGAGACCCTTTGTTGGTGGCCTATGGAGTAGGGATCTCTTGTTTCAACTACTTTGGTAATAATATTGGCAGTACCTTCTATGATTTTTTGTAATTTCTTATAAGTTTGCTTAAGTTCTTTCTCTAACTGATTGCACATAATATTTGCTTTTTTTAATTCGGTAACTTTTTCACGCATTTTTTGTAATTCTTTAACAAGTTGCTCTTTTGCCTTTTCCTCGTCTTTCATTTTTAAAATTATACCTCCGTAAAAATTGATATTTATTTTTATACAGATATTAAAAAAACATGATTTTTATAATGTAGTTATTCCCCAAAAAGCTAAAAAATATTTAAAAGCAAAGTATATACACCTGTATCGTAAATAATTTTATAATAATTTTGGATTTGCTGGTTATAACTCGGTTGTAAGGGCACAATGAATTGTGCCCTTGTTATATTATTACTTAATTTTTTTGCCGGCACGATTCATCGTGCCTCTACATTACTATTTTTTTACTTTTTGGGTTGTAATCATAATATGAGTATCACTAAAATATTTACTCCCTATTATATAAATATTCTACATTATCTCAAAAAATCCTCTTTTTTAGCTCAAATTTTTTAATAATAACCTATTTTTAAATTATCTTACCCGTTTTCTCTTCTTCTATTTAGATATATAAAGAATGAGATTACAATTAAAAACAAAAATAGATAAAAGAAATAAAAGGGGGTTTTAATATTTGAGAAAGGGTAGGTGGTTAAAATAACTTAAAAATTTTCGTAGATGTATTCTATTATCCTGTTTTCAAAAATTTTGGGGTCGTTTTCATCTTCTATAAAAATAAAATTATTTTCCATAAGACAGAAGACTATCCATCTCTTGTTTTTGGTCTCTAACAAGCCGGCCAGTGCTGAGGCCGAGGACAAAGTACCGGTCTTACCCCACACCTGAAAAGGCAGACGCACTTTTAAAGTCCCCTTCTCTTTGGTGTTGGCAAAATAATCTAATATTTTAAAATCGTATTTCCGGTAAAGGTAAATAATTGCTTTGACCAGATGGGCGGGGGTTGTAAGGTTATATTCAGATAGCCCGCAGCCATCCACCAAGATATAATCCTTTCCCCATTTTAAACCCAGAGTTGTATCAATAACTTCTTCTAAGGAGGAGATAGCTCGGGCAATAGTAGATACTCCATCAGGATTACCTGTTAGGGCCAGGGTGCGAAAAATATTTTCAGCACTCTGATTATCACTCTTTTTCATCATATAAGCCAGCATTTTCTCCAGAGTATCAGAATAATAGATATATTTTACCCGTAGACCTTCTTGGGCTTTCCTAATCCGAACATTTCCTTCTATTTTAACTCCTTTTTTAGATAGCTCCTGAGAAAAAATCTTCCCCCAGAGAAGAGGCATAGTATTAAAATAAGAATTTTGTTTTTCCTTGACTTTATAACCCGTTACAGTTAATGCTCCGATCAGCGGATTTTTATCATCCCACATCCATCCCCTTCCTAAAAACTCTTCGGGCAAGAACTTTGAATTATCTAAAACAATATCTCCGGAGATATACCTGATGCCGTATTTTTGCACCAGAGCATCTGCGATCTTTCTGATTACATCCGGGGATTGAGTGGGGTCTCCGCTGCCTACTACATACAGGTCTCCGTTTATCTCTCCGGAAGTAGTACTGGAAAAGTAGAAGGAAGTCGGATAAGCGTACTGCTCCTCATCAAAGGTTTCCAGAGCTACCAGCAGAGTAAATATTTTAGTAAGAGATGCCGGGGTAAAAAGTATATCTTCATTATGAGAAAATAGTACTTCCTGAGTGTTTAAGTCTTTTATCAGGATTCCTGAAAATCCCG
>DPXH01000128.1:9897-11262 GCA_003527405.1 Candidatus Sediminicultor tertius
ATATCAAAAAGAATGATAAAAAAATAATTATCTTATATTTTAACTTCAAAATCAGCTCCTTTCTTGTATGTTAGATAATATAGTTTTTTCCCAAAAAGCTAAAAATATTTTCAATAGGTTATGTATATGGTACATTGCAGGTAATTTTATAACAAATTATGACTTTTTAGTTATAATTGTGTTGTAAGGGCACAATGAATTGTGCCCTCGTCATATTATATAATTTCTCCTACCTATGGGCACGATGCATCGTGCCCCTACATTACTTTTGTGTACTTTTTGGGTTACAATCATAATATTCTACAAAACTTTTAAAAACCCTCTTTTTTAAGAGTAAATTTTATAGAGCTCGCAAATGTAGCTATCTTCAGGCTGTAACCAGTTTAGAAGTACAATGGGGGCAGCGTGTTGCTTTAATTGGAATATGAGACAGGCAATAGGGGCAATCTTTAGTGGTTGGTTCCGGGGGTAGAGTTTCTTCTTGAGCTTTTATTTTATTAATTACTCGAATGAGGAGAAACAAGGCAAAGGCAACTATGAGGAAATTAACGATTGTATTCACAAATACACCATAGTTTACAGTGACTGCCCCGGCTTCTTGAGCACTGGCTAGAGAAGTATATGGTCCGGCAATCTTGCCCTCTTTTAGAATTATAAAAAGATTGGCAAAATCCACTTTGCCCAATATCATACCAATAGGAGGCATAATAACATCTGAGACGAGCGATTTTACAATTACCCCAAAGGTTGTTCCGATAATAATTCCCACAGCCATATCAATTACATTTCCCCGCATGGCAAATTTTTTAAGTTCCTTCCACATTTTTTATTCCTTCCTTTCCAAATATTTAAATGTGATATCTACATTTTTAAATATTTTTTATAGATAAAAAACTTCTCTAACATGAATGCTAAATTTATTTAAAAGACTTATTTATATATAAAAAAGGATAAGTTATTCTTTCCAAAATTTATCTGCGGTGAGGGAGTTTTCAGTATTAAAAAAGGGGCAAACAGTGATACATTGAGAGCAGTCACTGGTGTTTTCTGCCCAGAACTCAAAACATTTTTCCGGGTTGATATAATACTTTTTTACACCCGGATTATTGGAAATGGTTTCACCTTGAAAATCCGGTTCCGATTTAAAAGAAATTGCTTTGGTCTCGCAAATTTCAGCACATTGATAACATCTTTTACAAAAATTAGAAAGCTTAGAAATAAAATTAAAATTTGGTTCATCTAAAGCCAAAGGTAAATCAGTAAAAATTTTGCAAATCCTGACTCCCGAACCATATTCCGGAGTAACCAGTAAACCATTTCGCCCTAATGCTCCCAGGCCAGCATCAACAGCCAGAGGAATACTTA
>DPXH01000128.1:11578-18445 GCA_003527405.1 Candidatus Sediminicultor tertius
AGGCTGTATCATTCCCGCATTGAATAGCCTGGTAGCCTAAATTTCTGATAAATTCCCCCAAGCAGGAAATAATAAAAGCCATCTTGGAGTAGCCCAATCCGGTGGCGGCACAGGCAGGTAAAGCCGGGGTAGTAGATAACCCCGAAGAGTCCATTTCTATAGCCATAACTATTGCCCGGTCAATACCTTGAGGCAAATTTACAGGATAAGAGCCTATAAATTTCCCATCAGACCTCTTACCCGCATTTTTATAAATCCATTTTTCATTAATTTTAGTTATCCCCACCAGAGAAGCACCGTAAAATCTCGCTACTTTTTTTAATTTAGCGGTAAATTCTTCCAGGTCTTTAATCTGGTATTTTTGTTCTCTTAATTTATAACCATACCAATCTTCTTCAAAAGAGGTGTCACCTTCCCAGGAAAAAGCAAAGGGAAATCGATTATAGACTGTCCAGGAAGCCTTGGAAAAGGCATAATCTAAATGGGTGTAACCTTGGTTATCTTTTTTAATATTCTTTAGCATATCATCGGCAAAATTATTTTGGTAAGTTTTCAGATTTTCATCCCACAGATAACGGCAAAACATATCATTTTTCTGGTCAAATCTCTGATAAATGTTTTGGTCAATTTCATAACATTGTTTTTTCATACGCCACTCCCTTCCTTAATTAGAAAACAATTCTCTGCATCTTTTTAAACAATCAACAAATCTTCTTTACTCTACACAACTGAATATGAATTTATTTTGGTTGCTTCTTGCTCTCTCTTACCCTAATCGGTTCTACATGGATAGTAGTTTCAATATTCATCTTCTCTCTTATCTTCTTTTCTACTTCTTCGGTAATTCCGTGAGCATCTTCCAATCTCATATCTGCTGGTAGCCTGATATGAAAGGTTAATTCTTTATTATCTCCATATTTGTGAGAATGGAAGTGATGTAATTTAACATCACGTGATACGCTATTATTTACAATTTTTCTAATCTCTGTTTCAAAATCCTTTGAAGGCTCTTCCCCGATTAAGGTGCTAACTGACATTTTTAAAATGGAGTAGGTGGTATAGAATATAACTAAAGACACCGCGATACCCATGATACTGTCCACCCACCAGAAATATTTTCCTGCAAAGATTCCCACCAAAACCAGAAAAGACACCAGGGCATCACTTCTGTGGTGCCAGCCATCAGCAATAAGGGACTGAGAATTAACTTTCTTTCCAGCGCGTATAGAAAACTGAGCCAGCCCTTCTTTTACTACCACCGAGATTATGAATACTATTACGGCTAAGTTTCCGTAGGAGGCAAATTGATGATTTATAAATCTCTGAATCGAGGCAATTAAAAAATTAACACCTACCATAGCTAATAATGTACCAATAATAACCGAACTAATTATCTCTGCCCGACCGTGACCGAAAGGGTGTTTTTCATCAGCGGGTTTGGATGAAACCTTAAAACCTATAATCACCACCAAGGAAGTAAGCGAGTCAGATAGGGTATGCCAGGCATCAGCAATTATGGCTATAGAAAAAGTCTTAATCCCCACCCAGTATTTCAAAGCAAAAAGGAGGGTATTCAGGATAATTGATATGGTCCCTTCTAAGTATCCGATAGAGGTTTTGTATTTTTTTGTTATTTGTTTTTTCGGGTTGGTTTTCATTTTTCTTTTTTAAACCCACTCGGTAACGTATTCTTTTAAATGTTTGGTCTGATTCAGTTGTAGCAGACAATATCCTCTGCCTTCTTTATAAGAAAGAAGGCTGTAAGATGCGGTATCCAGATGAATTTTCCAAAAGTAGGGTAAGGCTATATTCAAGCAGGCGGCAATAAGCGGTTTTAGTACTGCCCGGTGGGTAACTATTGCCAAAGTCTCTCCATTATGCTGGGAAACTAAACTATCCAGACAGGCCTTGGCCCTCATTTGCACATCATAAAGAGTCTCCATGTCCTTCACTTTGAGCTTTTCCGGATTATTCACCCAGAGTTCCCATTCCTTGGGATAAAGCTCAGCAATCTCTTTCTTAAAACGCCCTTCCCAACTTCCCAATTCAATATTATTAAATTGTTCTTCTGTTTTAACTTCTATTCTACATTGTCGGCTAATCGCCTCTGCGGTCTGCCTGGCCCGGGACAAAGGACTGGTATAAATATGTTTAAGAGGAAAACTTTTCAGCTCTTGCGCCAAATCCTGTGCTTGGACAAGACCTCTTTCGTTTAAAGGGAAATCTGTCCTCCCTCTAAACATCCCCTTAATATTCCCTTCACATTCTCCATGCCTTACTAAAATAATTAGTGTTCCTTTAAAATCTTTAAACATCCTTACCTCCTGTCCTAACAAAATGTAAAGAAAAGTGCCTGGCACTTTTCTTTACATTTTTCCTTTCCATTCTTTAAAAAATTGTTTTAAGAAAAGATTTAGAAAACGGTGTCTCCTTTTAGCCATTTTACGGCCCAAAGGGGTATACATCATATCTTTAAGTTTTAATAACTTTTCGTAAAAATGATTAATAGAAGGGGCTTCGGTAGTTTTATATTCTTCTTTGGTTATGGATTTACTCGGTTTAATGTTTGGGTTATAAATTTGCCGATTAAAAAATCCTCCGTAGGTAAAAGCCCGGGCGATACCGATTGCTCCCATGGCATCCAGACGATCGGCATCAGTCACAGCCATTAATTCTTTAGAGATTGTTGAAGCAGAAAAATTTTTTTTGCCTTTCCTCTTACCCTTATCGGGTAAAGTATGCATAAAAGAAATCTGAGAAGTAATTTCCACAATCTTATCGGTAAGCAAAGGAGAAATCTCCAGAGAAGAAAGCCACTCCCTTACCTTCACTGCCCCGGCTTCTTCATCTCCCTGAAAAAACTTGTAATCACCGATATCATGTAAAAGAGCAGCCAATTCCACTATAAAGATATCCGCACCTTCATGTAAGGCAATCCGTTTAGCCAAATTCCTTACCCGATGAACATGCCACCAGTCATGCCCGGTACTATCTTTACTTAAGGTTTCTTTTACAAAAGTTTCAGTTTTTTTAATTATCTCTTGTTTATCCATATTTGCTACCAGGGGACGGTTCTCTGGCAGGTTTTTAACCTATCAAAGAACCGTATATTTTTCCATCCTATTTTATTTTATTTAACTATAATTAAATTATAATTCTGTGTACCCAGACCTATCTTTTCCGCATAATTCAAGCCTATCTTCCAATCGGTATCAATATGGACATGGGTGAATTTATCTTCCCCGAAATGAAAATGTTTCTCTTCCAGAATACTGCCTTTGATCATAGGCGCTTTATTTACTAAATCAACACACGCTCTATCCAGAGCAACGGGGTCAAAAGAGGCAGCCATTCCGATATCCGGCACTATGGCCATATCATTATAATTCCAGCAATCACAATAAGGGGAGACATTCATAATAAAACTGATGTGAAAATGAGGCTTGTCTTTTAATACTGCATAGGTATATTCTGCAATTTTTTCCTGGACATTTCCTTCTGAATCACTAGAGCCTGCTACAGCTGCACTGTATTGACATACCGCTACGCACTGACCACAACCGATACATTTTTGATAATCAATTTCTGCTTTTTTATCTCTATTAAAATGAATGGCCTCCTGGGAGCAGCTTTTAATGCACTGGCCGCAGCTAACGCAATTTTTAAGAATAATCTTGGGTTTGGAGTTAGAATGCATCTCCATCTTACCAGCCCGGGAACCGCTGCCCATCCCTAAATTTTTCAGGGTGCCTCCGAAACCGGTCATTTCATGACCTTTAAAATGAGTCAAAGAAATAATAATATCGGCATCGGCAAGGGCTGCAGCTATCCTGGGTGCTTTACAATGTTTTTGGTTGATGGGAATCTCCCGATATTCAGTCCCCTTTAAGCCATCGGCGATAATTACATCACATCCTACGGCAATCCGATTAAATCCGTTCTCCATAGCGGTATTTAAATGGTCTACGGCATTAGCCCTCTTCCCATGATAAAGAGTATTGGCATCAGTTAGAAATGGTTTGCCACCTAACTCTTTTATTAATTTTACAATACAAGTTGCATAATTAGGCCGAATATAGGAAAGATTCCCCGGCTCCCCAAAATGAATTTTTAGGGCTGCGAACTTATCCTTAAAATCAATCTCTCTAATCCCGGCTTCCAAAACCAACTTTTTTAATTTATCCAGCAAGTTCTTTCCCGGTTTTGCCCTTAAATCTGTAAAATAAACTTTTGCTTTAACCATTACATTCTCCTATTCTTTCAAATAATTAAAAATAAGTTTTTTATCATTTTAATCAATTAAAGGTATTAAAGCAAATTTTGTACTATTGAAGAGAGGAAATTTTGATAAACTACTTTAAATTTAAAAATCTATCTCCTATTTTAAGTTTATTTAATTCTATAAATGTAAATAGGGGATAGAGTAAAGACAGGTTAATGTAGGGTTAAAACTTAAATTTTTTCTTCCTGAAGAGTTTAAGGCAGGTATCCGCTACTTTGGGGTCATAGAGGATATCGCGATTTTGGGAAATTTCTTCCAGAGCTTTTTTAATACCCAAAGCTGGACGATAAGGACGATGGGAAGACATCGCGTCCACTACATCGGCCACAGCTATAATCCTGGCTTCTACCATAATCTCATCATCCTTTAACCTTCTGGGATAGCCTGAACCATCTATTCTTTCATGATGCTGAAGGATAATTTCTTCCACTGGCCAAGGGAAATTTACCTCTTTTAAAATATTATAACCAGCCTGGGGATGAGCTTGGATTAGGTTAAATTCAAGCTCTGTTAGTTTACTTGGTTTGTTCAAAATTTCTGAAGGTATACCTGCCTTTCCGATATCGTGAACCAAGGCAGCAATCTTTATCAGTTTAACTTCTTTTTCATTAAGCTCCATTTTTCGGGCAATAGCTACAGCAAGCTCTGATACTCTCTTCTGATGACCTGAAGTATAAGAATCCCTTAACTCAATTATCTTTACTAGAGTATTTACAGCATTATTTAGCATTCCTTCTAATTTTTGGTGGGTTCGAATTAGACTTTTTTCTATTCTTTTACGTTCGCTAATGTCCCTGATAATGGCCACTGAATGCCATTTTTTGTCTACTTCTATTGCAGACAAAGTTATTTCTATGGGAAAATTATTTCCATTTTTCTTTTTAGCGATAAATTCTGAAGGCTTTCCTATAATAGGACCTTCACCAGTATCTTTAAACCTGTTAAATCCCTCTTTAAAGAATTGGTGGTATTCTGAAGGGATAAGAATATCAAATAAATCATTGTTTAAGGCTTCTTCTGAAGTATAACCAAATATTTTTTCTGCGGCCTTATTCCAAAAAATAATTTTCCCCTTTTCATCCGCAATAATTAAGGCATTCGGAATTATTGAGCAAATCTTTTCATAGTTCCCTTTAATCTCAAACAGCCTTTTTGTTGCCTTCTGAGGATTATTAATTTCCCGCAAAATTTGTTCATTGACAACTGTTTTTTTAAGAGTACAAGTTGTAACTGGTTCTTCGAGAAGTTCAGGATATTGTTGTTCTGTTTCCTCTTTGATATTTTGAGGTTTATTAGATAATTTTTCTAAATCATCAATTCTCTGTTGTAATTCTTCTATCTCTTTTAATAATTCTTCTTTACTTTTTCCTTTGCCCTTTATATTTTTTATTTTATTTCTATAACTTTTTTTCGCCGTTGCCTTCAACCACCTTTGTCGCTAATCCTAACCGCAACCTTATAATACAAACAATTCAATTTGTTAGATAAATATTTTTTTTCTAATAAAAAATTCTAGATAGTAAATTTACGATTGTTAGAATTAATACTATTGCTTTTATCCCCAAAAAAATAAAAGCTGGTGGTCTGGCGATCATGACTAAAAAAGTTTTAGACCCATGACTTTGCGTCCTATCCTTTCGGATAGTTTGCCTTTTTCAACTTTTAACAAATTCACCTTTTTTAAATTCTATGCTTAATCTGCTCAATAATAAATTGTAAAAAATATCACCAAAAAAATATATTTACAAAAATATTATCATAAAATATTTTTTAGTTCAAATATTGTACCAATATTGTTACAATATTGGTACAATCACCACAGTATCTTAAACATTCCTCTTCTTTGTCTTTAATAAAAAGATAAAAATTCCTGCAATCAAAATGAACTGTCCTACCGGAGAATTTAAATCTATGATGCTTCCTAAAACTATGTATTTAGGAACTGGAACCAACATTAAATCCTCGTCCATTTCTTCAGCACTAAAATTCTTTCTCAGTTTGGTTAAAACGAAAGTCTCATCTATTAGACCCTGCAAAATAGGATATTCCTTTAACTGATCAGGAGTAATAGTGGCATTATATTCTTCTGAAGCTCCGGGGAAAGTTACTCTTTCGTCGGAAAAAGCATAGATTAATACTTCCGTCCCCCATGTGGGTACGCTTAACGTACTAATTTTTAAAGGATAAATCATTTCATCGGAAAAGAACATTATCCCTATGGGTTGAATAGCCCCGGTATAATTCTCAGAATTATTTATTGTTTCTTCATGTTGAATTTTCATAGCTACAAAAAACCAGCTTTGTTGTACATAATAATCCAGTATTTCTTGACCTTCTGCAGGGAAGGCGTAACCATTATCATTTAACCATACTACTAAACTATTCGGGTCGGTGGCAGATAAGGTGGTAGTATGATAAATTCCTACCTGGTTCTCTTCCCAAACATGTACTCCCTCATCTCCTAAACCAGGGGTTTGTACACCTGCTCCCCATCCACAACCAAAACTCGAAGGAGGGGGAGGTTGAGTTAATTTATGTAATTCATAAAATATATCGTCTTCGACAGGGAACAATTTAGGATAACC
>DPXH01000098.1 GCA_003527405.1 Candidatus Sediminicultor tertius
TGCACCAGGATAGTATTGCTTAATACCCTCAAGATATTGGGTATTTCAGCTCCGGAGAGTATGTAATTAGTCGTTAGTGAATAGTGAATAGTCGTTAGTAGGACAGCCGTCTCGCCTGTCTATTAGGTGATTGAATATTTGTGGATAAGATTACGATATAGCGTTTAGCGGATAGGATAATCAGTATCTCGTATCTCGTGAATCGTATCTCGCAGATAAGATAGAAGACAGAATCCAGTATTCAGAATAATGTTAAATTATAATATTATATTATGCATGGAGTTATTATATATCCTTCTGACTACTGGCTCCTGAGTTCTGGATACATAATTAGTTATAAAAAATTTTTAAATTTTGAATTATGGTTTTTGCTATTAACTTTACAGGAGGCATTGGGATTAATTGGATAAAACCAGATTTATAATAATTACCGGTCTGTCCGGAGCGGGAAAAAGTATAGCGGTCAAGTGCTTTGAAGATGCTGGGTTTTTCTGTGTAGATAATATTCCTTCCCAGCTAATCCTCAAATTTGCTGAAATTTGTTTAAAATCAAAGGGGAAACTGTCAAAGATTGCTTTAGTGGTAGATATAAGAGGAGGAATTTTTTTTAAGGATTTATATGAATCACTTGATTATTTAAAAGAATTAGGGATTAATCGAGAGATATTATTTTTAGAGGCAAGTGATGAGATACTAATGCACCGATTTAGTGGAACCAGAAGAAAGCATCCTCTGAATATTTCAAACAACATTCTGGAAAATATACAAGCAGAGAGAGAGCAGCTAAAAGAATTAAGGTCACAAGCTGATCTAATAATAGATACTTCTGATTTAACTCCCAAACAATTAAGTAATGAAATTATCAGGAATTTTATAAAAAGGGAAGAACAAGAGATTCAGATAACCTTAATCTCTTTTGGATATAAATACGGTATCCCTATTGATGTAGACATAGTTTTTGATGTTAGATTTCTTCCCAACCCCTTCTATATAGATAAATTGAAAAATCTACCGGGAACCAATGAGAAGATTGAAAAATATGTAGCCGAATTTCCGGTAACCCAGCATTTTATGGAAGTTTATTTTAATTTATTGAATTCTTTAATCCCTTATTATGTTAAAGAAGGTAAGACATATCTGTCTATTGCCTTCGGATGTACCGGAGGGAGGCATAGATCAGTAGCTTTAATAAATAATTTATCAAATTATTTAAAGGAAAAAGGATATAAGTTGTTTGTGAAACATAGAGATATGAATAAAGATGAAATTGAAATAAAGATTAAAAATGACTTGTGAGATTTAACTAAAAACTTAAAGCGAAAAGAGCAGATGCCATAGAATGTTATTTTTTTATCGAGTGAAAAATGAATTAGCCAGGATAATTCCCAGGGATATATCCGAGCAGAAGGATGAATTGCTGGCATTTATAAAATTAAAAGGGAATATAATTAAATCGGGTCAGAAAAAAAAATTGGTTATTATCTTGGAAGACCCTACTACCGCACGAACTGCTTATAATTTGATTAAAAGGGTTTTTAAAATTTATCCATCAGTTGAAAAAGAAAATTTATCGAATACAAAAAAACGTTATAAAGTTAAAGTTCCTTTTTTAAAGGAAACTGAGAGAATTTTAAAAGAACTGAATTTGAGCTGGGGAAGTGAACCTATACACAATAAACAGTATATTGGAGAAAAAAGGTTAAATTTAAATAAAAATTTTTCTAAAGATTCATATTTAAGAGGAGCCTTTTTGGTAAATGGATTTGTAAATGACCCGGAAAAAATGTATCATCTGGAAATTTCCATAAATGATGAAGGGGAAGCAAATTTTATTCATACTCTCTTTGATTATTACGACTTAAACTCTCGTATAAGTTTTTGGAAGAAGAGGTGGGTAGTATATTTAAAGAGAGGGGATAGCATATTTGAATTTCTAAGACTAATCGGACTTCAGAATGCTTTATTGTATTTCCAGGATATAAGGGCCAGAAAAGACGTCTTAAATATTGTAAATAGATTAGTTAATTGCGAAACGGCAAATTTAGACAAAATAGTTCTTTCTGCTGCTAAACAGTTACACGATATTGATGTGATAGAAAAGAAAATAGGTTTGCAGCATATTTCGCCAAGATTATCATCAGTAGCTGAAGTACGTAAAAATTTACCTTATGCCAGTTTACAGGAATTGACTGAGGAAGTAGATTTTAAAATTACTAAATCGGGTATTTATCATCGGTTAAAGAAGATTTCTCAGATTGCAGAAAGTTTATAAGCTATAAGATTTTTTCTTCTTCAGCAATCGACATTCTGTTTATGATGCAAAAGCGAAAATCTCCTTGATTGATATATAAGTAGTTGGTGCAAGTCTTTCCTATCTTTTTTCGCTTTCTTAACTCGATATTCAATACTGTATTTATAAAATAAAGATTAATTTGGTATATTAAAATTTTTTTGATAAAATAATATAACTATATTAAATGGGAGGAATTAAAATGGCAAACGTAATTTTAAAGAACCTTACTAAAAAGTTTAAAGAGGTAACCGCGGTAAATAATGTAAACATAGAGATAAAGGATAAGGAATTTGCAGTCTTGGTCGGTCCGTCCGGTTGTGGGAAGACCACAACATTGCGGGCAATTGCCGGCTTAGAGGAAGCAACCTCAGGGGAGATTTATATCGGTGATAGGCTGGTAAATGATGTACAACCCAAAGATAGAGATATTGCTATGGTCTTTCAGAACTACGCCCTTTATCCCCATATGGATGTTTACAACAATATGGCTTTTGGGTTGAAATTGCGGAAATATCCCAAGAAAGAGATTGACCAAAGAGTACAGGAAGCAGCTGAGATTTTGGGGATTGAAAACCTACTAAAGAGAAAACCCAAGCAGTTATCCGGCGGACAAAGGCAACGAGTAGCAGTAGGAAGGGCTATTGTAAGAAAACCAAAAGTGTTTTTATTTGACGAACCTCTTTCGAATTTAGATGCCAAGTTAAGAGTAGCAATGAGGGCAGAAATCAGCAAACTTCACCGTAGATTGGAAGCTACTATAATCTACGTAACCCATGATCAGGTTGAAGCTATGACCATGGCAGATAGAATGTTTATAATGAATGAAGGTCTTTTACAACAAGCAGGTGCGCCTTTGGAAGTTTATAAAAAACCGAACAATAAATTTGTGGCTGGTTTTATCGGTTCTCCGGCAATGAATTTTATAGATTCTAAAATTGTAAAGGAAAATGGAGAATATTTTATCGATGCAGAAAGTTTTAAAGTAAAGGCTTCCCAGGCTTTTTATTCTAAAATAGCAGATTATGCCGGAAAAGAAGTAATTTTTGGAGTTAGACCCGAAGACATTCATGACAAACAATTTTTTTCAAATGCTACGCATTCTAATACTATAAAGACTATGGTGGATGTAATTGAGCCTCTAGGGGCAGAGATTTTCATATACCTGACCTGCGGAAAGGTTTCTATGATAGGGAAGATGGATACCCGAACTCAAGTAGAAGTCGAACAAGAAATGGAAGTAGTATTAGACATGGAAAAGACTCATATTTTTGATCCCAAAACTTTATTAACCATAGTTTAAATAAATTTTAATTTAAGTTTTAGTATCCAGGTATGTGTTATATTCTAATAAAGTATAGAAAATATTTTGTATTTTAAAAAAAATTATATTATATAGAGGTATTAATATCATATACAAGATAATAGCGGAGTTTGTGAGATGAAACCTGAATTATCATTGACACAAAAACAAAAATTAATTCTTACTCCCCAATTATATCAATCAATTAATATATTACAATTAAATTTAGTTGAACTAAAGGATTTAATCAATGAAGAATTGATAGATAATCCCTTATTGGAAGTTAAACAAGAAACAGGTTCAACAACAGAAAAAGTAAACCAAGAGGAAAATACTTTAACTCAAACTGAAGAATCTAATGAAAGAAGAGAAGAAGATAACTTTGATGATTGGTTAAGTTATCTCAAGGAAAAAGATTATCCACCTTTACCCAATAGACCTGTAGCGGAGAAAGAAAATAGAGATGAAAATTTTGTTTATTATAGGGAATCATTACAAGATTATCTGCTAATTCAATTAGGCTCAGTGGTAAGCGATGATATCGAGTATAAAATCGGTGAATATATAATAGGTAACATAGATGATAACGGTTATTTAGCCGTGGGCTTAGATGATATTTCTCTTGATTTAAATATAAAAAAAGATAAAATAAAAAAGATATTATCTTTGATTCAAGGTTTTGATCCACCCGGAGTTGGAGCAAGAAATTTGCAAGAATGTCTATTAATCCAGA
>DPXH01000182.1 GCA_003527405.1 Candidatus Sediminicultor tertius
ATATCTATTCCGGGAATATTCACTCCGGTAAAGTATCAGGATTATTATCTGGTAGATGGAGGAGTGGCAGACCCGGTCCCGGTGGACGTAGTTCAGAAGATGGGAGCTGATATTATTATTGCTGTCAGTCTGGCTAAAATAAACCCTTACACTACTGTCTTGATGATTGATAAAGAAACCGGCCACTTAAAAGAGGTTGAAGATTTTGAGAATTTTCAAATAGATAAAGAGGAAAACCCAAAATTTGAGGATATAGAAAAAAGTACTTCTTCAGTTGGTAAAGAAAAAGGTACTTTGAAGCAAAAAATAGAACAGGCTAAATCAAAACTTGAAGGACCTAATATCTTTGAAATAATTAACCAATCTATCGATATTATGGAAGCAAAGATTACCGACCGATGTCTGAAGGAAGCAGATGTAGTTATCGTCCCCTTTGGAATTAAAGATATTAATCTTTTTGATTTTGATAAAGCGGAGATGCTCATTACCGGCGGCATGATGGCTGCTATGATTAATATACCAGAGATTAAAAGAGCGATTAAAGAAAAGTTAGCCATGACTGAGTAATAATTCTTTAATTGATTAAATTATGTATATTAATCAATTTTTGTTGGGAAAAAGTAAAATATATTTACCTGGATTCCCGCTTTCGCGGGAATGACAGAGGGGTGCGCGGGAATGACAGAAAAAAGAACGGGAATAACAGAGTAGTAGTTCGTATAGGAATGAAATAATGAACACTATGGTGATAGCTAAAAAAGATAGTGATTTTTCTTTATATATAGGAATATTCTTTTTTTCTGCTTCGGTCTTGCTCTTTGAACTCTCCCTTATGCGTGTATTTTCTATTCTCCAGTGGAACTATCTGGCTTTCATGATTATCAGTATCGCCTTTTTAGGATATGGAGCAAGTGGGACTTTTTTATCGGTCTTTTCTTCGATTCTGAAAAGAGCTGAAGGTAAAAATTTATATAAATATCTCCTCTTCTTTTCCCTTCTTTTCTCTTTAGGTTCTTTATTCTCTATATTGGTCATCTCTAAAGTCCCCTTTGACCTTTATCGAGTAATAACGGATAGATATCAATTGCTGTACCTGGTGATTTATTATTTGGCCATTGCCATACCTTTTTTCTTTGCCGGAATCTGCATCTCATTAGCCATATCTAAACTACCCGAGAAAGTAAATAAAATATATTTCGGTGATTTGGGGGGTGCAGCTGTTGGCTGTATCTCTTTCTTGGTTCTGGCTAATTATATAAGTTTGAGCCATTTATTGATTATCCCTCCCCTGCTCTCTTTTCTGGCTTCTTTTTTATTTTCTTTAAAGCTGAAAAATAAAAGCTCGGCGATTTATATTGTGGGGATATTTATTTTTATTATTTTATTTGGTGGAGCAGAGAGTTTTTATTCTTTCCCGGTAAATCCTTATAAAAGTTTATTCACTTTATTGCGCTACCCTAATTCCCGAATAATGGATAGGCAGGAGAATAGTTTTGCCAGATTGGAAGTGGTAGAAAGTGAGGGGGTAAAATATGCTCCCGGGTTAAGTTTAAACTTTTCGGGAGAGATTCCCGAACAATTAGGAATGGTCACTGATGGTGACGGGTTGAGTGTGATTACCAGATTGGAAGGGGAATATGATTTAGAAGGATTGAAAAAAATAAAATTCTCAGATTACATTTCTTCTGCCTTAGGCTTTCATCTTGTAAGGGAAACAGAGAATCAAGAAAAGATATTAATCATCGGACCTGGTGGAGGATTAGATGTCTTGGGAGGAATTTATAATGAAGCAGGAGAGATCTGGGGGATTGAAATGAATCCCGATGTTAAAATCTTAATGCAAAATAATTATGCTGATTATTCGGGAAATATTTATAACCGTAAAGGAATTAAAATTTTAACCGGTGAAGGGAGAAGTGTATTAAAAGGATTGGCGCAAAAGTTTGATTTAATTCAAATTTCTTTAATTGGCTCATCTAATACTGCTTCCGGAGGATTCTACAGTATCTCCGAAAATTATCTTTATACAGTGGAGGGATTTATAGATTTTTGGCAGCATCTTTCTGAAGGAGGAAAATTGAGTATTACCCGCTGGTTAAAATTCCCTCCTCGAGAGATTGTGCGGCTTTGCAGTATCAGTTTGGAAGCTCTCAGTCGAATGGGAATAGAAAAACCGGAAAATCATCTGGCATTAATCCGTAGTTGGGGCACTTCTACCTTGATCTTAAGTAAAGAAGAAATAGGAGAGGAAGAAATAAGAATAATTAAAGATTTTTGTGATAAAAGAAACTTTGATACAGTTTATTTTCCGGGGATTAGGGAGGAAGATGCTAATATAAATCATGTCCTGAAGGAGAGTTATTATTATCAAGAGATAGAGCAATTGGTAAATAGTTTTAAGGAGGGTGAGTTAAAGGATTTTTATGATAGTTATTTCTTTAATGTATCGGCCGTTACCGATAATCAACCATACTTTTTTTATACTTTAAAATGGCGAAATATCCCTATGATAATCAAAAGTACAGCTAATTGGCAGCCCTTGATAGAATGGGGAAATCTAATTATATTTGCCACTTTTGTTCAGGGAATAATATTTAGTATCATTTTTATATTTTTACCTTTAATTTTAAAGAGATTCCCCGTAACTAAAAAAGGAGTAAAAATTCCTTTTTTACTTTATTTTGCCTCTTTGGGTTTAGGGTATATGCTTTTAGAAATTTCTTTTATCCAAAAATTTATCCTCTATCTGACTAACCCCAGTTATTCTACCTCGATTATTATCTTTTCTTTTTTATTCTTCTCGGGTCTGGGGAGCTTCTATTCCAAAAAAATAGAGAGAAATTATATTGAAAGTTTAAAAATTATTATACTTTCCTTGTGCGCTATCTTATTATCGTATCAGATAGTTTTGCCTTATGTCTTTAATATTACCTTGAAATATAGCTTGTTGGTAAGAATATTTATTACTGTGGGATTAATCTTCCCCTTAGGATTTTTAATGGGAATGCCCTTCCCCTTGGGGATAAGGCTGGTAAGTTCAATAGACCAAGGAAAGGGGAAAGGGTTAATCCCCTGGTTGTGGGCAACTAACAGTTTCTGTTCTATTATCGCCTCGGTCTCTGCAGTGATAATCGCCCTCTTCTTTGGATTTAAAGTAGTGGCATATCTTGCTGTTTTTATCTATCTCTTAGGATTTTTTAAGTTACAATCTGGCCATAAGTAAGTGACCATTTGCCGCATCTATCTCCCCAGCGGGCAACCAATTCATTTTCTATAAAAATTTCTACAACTTCACAACGATTAGGACAACCATCGCATTCAAATCCTTTGGTGCGATATTCTTTATCTACTAAATTAAATCCTCTAAAACTTGTTTCTTTTCCGGTATTTTCAAACTCTTCTTTAGCTAATAAAGCTGCCCCGATAGCTCCCATAACTTTATGGTGTTCAGGCACACTAATTTTTACCCCTAGCTCTTTTTCAAAACTCTTCCTTATCCCGGGATTAGAAGCTACTCCACCCTGAAAAAAAATAGGAGGGCAAATCTTTTTCCCTTTAGCCACATTATTTAAATAATTTCTTACCAGAGCCTCACATAAACCGGCAATAATATCTTTTTTTTCATACCCTAATTGTTGTTTGTGGATCATATCTGACTCGGCAAATACAGTACATCTCCCCGCTATTCTTACTGAGTTAGTCGATTGCAGGGCATAATCTCCAAATTTTTCAATAGGAATTTTTAATCTATAAGCCTGCTGGTCAAGAAATGAACCTGTTCCAGCTGCACATATAGTATTCATTCCAAAATCAACTACTATTCCATTTTGCAATATTATTATTTTAGAGTCTTGTCCCCCAATTTCAAAGATAGTACGAACCTGTGGGTTAATCTGTAAAGTTGCAACCGCCTGGGAAGTAATTTCATTTTTTATTATATCAGCACCTACTATGGTTCCGGCTAATACTCGCCCACTTCCGGTAGTCCCCACTCCTCTTATTTGAACTGAATCCAAAGAAATATTCTGCCTCATCTCTTCCATGCCTTTTTTTATGGCTTCTATTGGCTGTCCTTGAGTCCTGAGGTAAACCTGGCTTCTAACTTCTCCTTTTTCGTTAATAAGGGCCAGATTTGTGCTTATTGAACCGACATCGACACCCAAAAATTCTGACATTTTCTTTCACCTCCAGTATGACCATCATGTCTAATTACTCAAATTATAATTACACAAATTAATCAAAATCTATCTTCTTATTAGATGCCTTTCAAATTTTTTCATCTTCAAGAGGTCTACAAAAGCATCTAATCTGGTAACCAATCCCTCTTCTCCGGTTTGCTCATCATAAATTAAAGTGAGTACCGGGAAATTTAGATCATCACTTACTTTTTTGCTAATAATCTCTGCTACAATCTCCGGCATACAGGTAAAAGGAATTACCTGAATGGCTCCATCCATCCCGTTTTCGGAAGCTAATACAATATGACCAATTGTAGATTGACCTTCACCGCCTACCGATTGGGCAAGATAAGGTTCTGCTGCATTTTCAATAATATCTTGTAGTTTATTCTCTCTGAAGAATTTTAAAAAAGAAGATATCCATGGTATTGCACTTACTCCTCTTTCTACCTCTACCCCTAAATATCCGAGTTTCTCTTCAATATTATGATTAACAAAAGGCTCAAGGGCAACATAAAATTCTCCTACTAATTTAATTTTGATTAAATCCTTATCTTCGTTATCCTCAATTATTTTACTATAATCTATTAAAGTTTTTTGTTTAATCCTTTCTATCTCTTCGATAGAATTAGTATTATCAATTAGAGAGAGTCCTCTTTTAAGAATTTTAGAAGTTTCTCCTTTTATATTTTCCCGAGGTCTTACCCTTAAGGCCTCTTTTTCTAATTCTTCTATGGTGACAACTTTAGCCCAGGCCAGTTTAAAAGCCTCTATAAAAGAGGGTAGAGATTTTTTATTTCTCAACCGATTAATATAATTTAACATTCGAATAAGATTTCCGTGGGGAACTTCCAAAGAAATCATTTCAAATTTATAGCCTAAACTTTTTAAAATCATTCTTTGAATCTCAGAATAATATCCAAACCTGCAAGGACCCCATCCTCCCACCGTTATAATTGTATCTGCCCCTTTTTCTAAAGCTTCGATAAAATTCCCCAGTACAATCTTTAAAGGAAGACAACAATACTCCGGAGCATATCTTACCCCTAAATCAAGGGTTCGCTTGGTATTGGGAGGGGGAAGAATTACTTCATGCCCAAGGTTAGAAAGTAATGACTTCCCTGCGATAGAAGCAAGACTACCTAAATTAGGCATGGTTACTTTCATATCTTTTCCTCCTAACAATCATATCTAAAAAGGCTTCGGTCCGAGTATCGATTCCGATTTCTCCGGTATGTTCATCAAATACAAACTCCGTATAGGCAACTGAAGGGTATTTTTTACTCTCCTGATGAATTATTTCTCCAATCATAGAATCTTCCCCGCACTCAAAAGAAGTAAGATGGATTATCCCATCAATCTTTTTCTCCAAGAAGTAAAACGCTGAACCTACCGCCTTCTTAGAAAGAGTCCAGAAAAGGGGTTTATATAATTTCTTAAGCTGCCTTTCTATATCTCTTTTTTTAACCATTTCAGCGGTTAAGATATTTA
>DPXH01000104.1:0-3352 GCA_003527405.1 Candidatus Sediminicultor tertius
AAATGTTACGGAGGAGACATTACCCGCAAAAGAAAACTGTTGGAAAAACAGAAGGCCGGTAAAAAAAGAATGAAGAAAATTGGAAAGGTAGAAATCCCCCAGGAAGCATTTTTGGGGATATTAAAAATATAATCAGGTGATAATTAATGGAATTAGGATTGTATCTACATTTCCCTTTTTGCATATCAAAATGTCCCTACTGTGACTTCAATTCTTACCAATTGGAAGAGGCTAACCAGATTTCTTCTTATATTTCCGCTTTATATCGGGAGATAACCGCTTATTCTCAAAAACTAAAAACGGGCAATATAAAGACTGTTTATTTGGGCGGCGGTACTCCCACCATTTTATCGGGAACTCAAATTTGTAATGTACTGGAATTTTGTAAAGATAAATTTGCCATTGACAAAAATGCAGAGATAACCATAGAAGCAAATCCGGGGACCTTAGATGACGAAAAATTAAAGTTACTAATCGAATCGGGAATAAACAGATTAAGTTTGGGCGCCCAGAGCTTTAATAATGTATTTTTAAAAAAATTAGGTAGAATACATAATACACAAGAAATTATTGATTCGTATTTTTTAGCCCGGGAGATAGGATTTAGTAATATCAACATAGATATAATGTTTGCCCTGCCTGACCAAACCATAGAAGATCTTCAAGATACGTTGAAAAAAGCCGTTTCCTTGAAACCAGACCATTTATCCCTGTATAACCTGACCATAAAACCGGGGACAGAATATTACAGGGAATATAAAAGGGGGAAATTAAACCTGCCTACCGAGGATGAAGAATATGATATGTATAACTGGGTAATAGATTTTTTAGAAGAGAATGGTTTTGAACACTACGAGATAGCAAATTTTGCCCGTCCCCATAAAAGGTCGATGCATAACCTGATTTACTGGCAGAATAAACCATATTTGGGAATAGGAGCAGGGGCATATTCTTATATAAGAGGGTATCGCTATATGAATTATGAAAACCCGGCAAAATATATTAAAGAAACAATGAGCGGTAAATTACCCATAGACAATGGCGAAAGATTATCTTTAAGAAAAAGAATGACGGAAACTATAATTTTAGGCCTGAGAACCAAAGACGGGGTAGGTTATAAAAAATTCAAGAAAAGATTCGGAGTTAGCCTTAATGATATTTTCTGTAAACAGATCAATAAATTGGTCAATTTAGGGCTGTTAGAAAAAAGCTATGTTAAAATAAAATTAACCAGAGATGGTATTTTTCTGGCCAATGCGGTTTTTCGAGAATTTATTGATTAGTTAGTCGTTAGTGAATAGTGAATAGTCGTTAGTATAGGAGAGATAAAAATGATAAGATAGCGGATAGCGTATTTAGCAAAAAACGAAAAGCGCAAAACCATAGCTTAAAAACTTAAAATTTAAATATATATCTCGATTCGTTGATTAGTTACTCCTTAGTTAATTAGTTAAATCAATAGAATTGCACTATTTAACTAATTCATTTGTATTTAAAACTAACGACTAACGACTATTCACTAACGACTAAATTAATTGGTCAATTGACCAATTAATTTATTAAAATATCTTGACAAATTATATCTATGGTGATATCTTATTTAGGGTAATTAGCACTCTCCTCATGAGAGTGCTAAAAGAGGTGTAAAATGGAATTAAATGAAAGAATGAAAACTATATTAACAGCCGTAGTGCATAGATATATTACTACTGCTGAGCCGGTGAGTTCGGCTATTATTGCTCAAAAATATCATTTAAATTTAAGTACTGCCACAATAAGGCACGAAATGTATCTATTAGAAAAAAATGATTATTTATGGCAGCCACACACCTCATCGGGAAGGATTCCAACCGATAAGGGCTATAGATTTTATGTAGATAATTTGATGGTAAAAAACTATTTAAAAGAAAAAGAAAAGAGAGAAATTATCCAAATTTACAGACAGAGCAAAGAGTTTGAGGAGACGATGAAGATAACTTCTCAATTATTGTCCAAATTAACTAACAATATTGGAGTTGTATTAGCCCCGGTTATTTATAATAATGTAGTAAAAAATATTCAGTTTATATCTTTAGGAAATAATCGTATTTTAACTGTTATAGTTACCGATGCAGGGTTAATCTGCCAAAAGGTAATTAACGTTTCCGGAGAAATAGGTAAAGATAGATTAAACTATCTATCTAATTTTATTAATAGCAAATTAGCAGAAAAAGATATAAATATTACAAATTTAAATAATATGTTATTAGAAGAATTAGAAAAAATTATATCCTTTCAGGAAAGATTTAATTATATTCATAAGTTTTTAGAAGAATGTTTTGATATTAAATATTCTGAAAATAAAGTTTATTTAGATGGCAGAATTAATATAATGAAACATCCCGAGTTCAAAGAGATAGATAAATTAAATTACATATTATCATTAATCGATGAAGAAAATATATTAGCCGCCACAATAAGAAAATATTTAGGATTTAGAAAGACAAAAATAATTATCGGTAAAGAAAGTAAATTAAAAGAAATGCAAAATTGCAGCCTGGTAACAAGTGAATATAGTATAAAAGGTAAACCGGCTGGGGCAATAGGAATTTTAGGACCAACCAGAATGGATTACCCCAGAATGGTTTCTATTGCAGAATATATCTCAGATAAATTAAGTGAGATATTATCCGAATTTTAAGATTCTTTAATAATGTATATTCCCGGAGGATTAATGATGTTTGACAAAAAGGATAAAAAGAAATTACCGGAAAAATCAAAATTAACAGAAAGTAAAAAATACAAATCAATGAATAAAGAAGAAATAATCCGTAAATTAATAGAAAAAGAGGAAATGATAAAGAAATTAGAAGAAGAATTATCAAACACTAAGAAAATAGTTCAAGAAAAAGCTAATTTATCCCGAGAATATCTAAAGCATTTGGAAAGATTGCAGGCAGATTTTGATAATTACAAAAAACGGCAGGAGAAAAAACAGAAGGAATTTATTGAATTTGCTAATGAAGGTCTTATAAATAATTTATTATCTGTAATAGATAACTTAGAAAGGGCTTTAGATTCTACTAAAAATGAAAAAGATACTAGGGCTATAAGAGAGGGGATTAATAATACCTTAAAAGAATTTTATAATATTCTAAAAAAAGAAGGTGTTGTGCCCATGGAGTCAATTGGTCATAGATTTGATCCCTACAAACATGAGGCNNAATATAAATCAATGAATAAAGACGAAATAATCCGTAAAGTAATAGAAAAAGAGGAAATGCTAAAGAAATTAGAAGATGAATTATCAGAAACTAAAAAAATAGTTCAAGAAAAGGATAATTTATCCCAAGAATATCTAAAGCATTTGGAA
>DPXH01000104.1:3606-8968 GCA_003527405.1 Candidatus Sediminicultor tertius
TTGATCCCTACAAACATGAGGCGGTAATGAGAATTGATACAGATAAATATTCCGAAGATACGGTTATAGAAGAATTCCAAAAAGGTTACTATATAAAGTCAAAAGTATTAAGGCCGGCAATGGTAAAAGTTGCGGTTTCTTCAAATGAAAAAAAGAATACACATAAAGAATAAATTAAATCAAAGAATATTAAGAAAAGGAGAAATAATATCATGGGAAAAATAATAGGAATAGATTTAGGAACAACTAATTCTGCTGTTGCAGTTGTAGAGGGAGGACAACCTGTTATCATAGAAAACGCTGAAGGTGGCAGAACCACTCCTTCCATGGTTGCATTTACCAAAAAAGGTGAAAGGTTAGCGGGCTTATTAGCTAAAAGGCAAGCTGTTACCAATCCTGAAAATACCATATTTTCAGTTAAAAGGCTTATTGGTAGAAGATATAATGATGAGCAAGTGCAAAAAGCGAAAAAAATATTGCCTTTCAAAATAGTTCCCGGGGGACATACTGACATTAAAATAGAGGTTCAGGGTAAGGCTTACAGTCCACAGGAAATTTCAGCTATGGTATTGCAAAAAATTAAAAAAGATGCCGAAAATCATATTGGTGAAAAAATAAACGATGCAGTTATTACTGTACCGGCATATTTTAATGATAACCAGAGGGAGGCAACTAAAAGTGCAGGAAAAATTGCCGGGTTAAATGTCTTAAGGATTATAAACGAACCTACTGCAGCAGCCTTTGCTTATGGATTTGATAAGAAAAAAAATGAAAAAGTAGCAGTTTATGACCTTGGAGGCGGCACTTTTGATATATCTATTTTAGATATTGGCGAAGAGGGAGTCTATGAGGTCAAATCTACTAACGGGAATACTTTTCTGGGCGGTGACGATTTTGACCAAAGAGTAATACACTGGTTAGTAGATAGTTTTAAAAAAGAAAACGGAATAGATTTAAAAAATGACCAAATGGCCTTGCAAAGATTAAAAGAAGCAGCAGAAAAAGCAAAATGCGAATTATCTTCATCATTAGAAACTGAGATTAATTTACCTTTCATCACTGCTGACGCCAGTGGTCCAAAACATTTAAATGTTACTTTAACTAGAGCAAAATTAGAACAGCTCACCGAAGACCTTATTGAGAGTACTATAGAACCCTGTCGTAAAGCACTTGAGGACGCTAAATTAAAAGCAGAAGATATAGATGAGGTAATTTTGGTTGGTGGGCAGACCAGGATGCCCAAAGTACAGGAAATTGCAAAAAGGATATTTGGTAAAGAGGCAAATAAGGGAGTTAATCCTGATGAGGTGGTGGCAATGGGAGCCGCAATTCAAGCCGGTATTTTAGGAGGCGAAGTAAAGAAAGATATTCTGTTATTGGATGTTACTCCTCTATCTTTAGGTATAGAAACTTTAGGTGGAGTATGCACCAGATTAATTGAAAGAAATACTACTATTCCTACATCCAAGAGCCAGATATTTTCAACTGCTGCCGATAATCAAACCGCAGTTGATATAAACGTATTACAGGGTGAAAGGCCTATGGCAAAAGATAATACCAGTTTAGGAAGATTTCAATTAATCGGTATTCCTCCGGCACCACGAGGGATTCCTCAAATCGAAGTAACTTTTGATATCGATAGAAATGGCATTATCAATGTTAAAGCAAAAGATTTAGGAACTCAAAAAGAACAAAAAATAACCATTACAGCGTCAAGTGGATTAACCGAAGAAGAAATAGAGAAAAAAGTAAAAGAAGCAGAGCAATATGCTGAAGAGGACAAGAAATTAAAAGAAAAGATAGAACTCCGAAATCAGGCAGATACTCTGATTTATACTGTGGAAAAAACTCTAAAGGAATCCGGAGATAAAATTAGCGAGGACGAAAAAAGCAAGATAAATGAAGATATCAAAGATCTTAAGGCGACCTTAGAAGAAGACGATGTGGAAAAAATTAAATCGAATATCGAAAAATTAACTACCTCTTCGCATAAATTGGCTGAGGAAATTTATAAAAAGGCATCGGCGGAAACACAGCAACAGGAAACAGCCAAAAAAGGTGCAGAGGGTGCCCAAACTGAAACTGAAGAGAAGAAAGACGAAGAAAAAGTAGTTGATGCTGATTATGAAGTCGAGAAGGACGAAGATAAAAAGAACGAAGACAAAAAGGAATAACTAGTCGTTAGTGAATAGTATTTAGTAAGGAGATAAGAATAAGCCTGAATAGCGGATAGCGTTTAGTAAAAAACTAACGGGTAGCGTACAGCAAAATACGTATCTCGTATCCCCGTTTTCACGGGGACAAGTCTTGTGAATCGTATCTCGTAATGATACAGTAAAAAGTAATAAGTAATAAGTACCAAAATTAAATTCTTAAAAATTATAAAAACAGGTCCTTATTATGTTTTACTTAAAACTTGTTACATATTAGATTGCTTGTTAGTTATTTTTTTGTTAGATTGTTAGAGAATAAAAAAACAGAAATGTCATTGCGAAGAACGTAGCGACGTGGCAATCCCGATTTCATATCGAGTATTGTTTGAAGAAAATTAGAATTAAAATGTAAGGGCACGATGCATCGTGCCCGACTGTTTCTTCTGTCATTCCCGCAGAAGCGGGAATCAAGAGAATTTCACCCACATATATGAATTAAATTAACTGGCATACAGGGAACTGGATAACTAATACGCAATATATGATTATGATACAACATACGAAAAAAGAGGGAAACATTAATTGACCAAAAAAGACTACTATGAAACCTTGGGAGTAAAAAAAGATGCTACTCCCGAGGAAATAAAAAAAGCTTATAGAAAACTTGCCCTTAAATACCATCCTGATAGAAATTCATCTGATGGCGATACTGAAAAGAAATTTAAAGAGATCAACGAAGCCTATCAAGTGCTTAGCGACCCGGAAAAAAGGGCAAGGTATGATCAATTTGGTTCTGCCGAAGGCATGGGAGGATTTGATTTTCAGGGAAGAGGTTTTTCTGACTTCGGTGACTTCGGTGATTTTGGCGATATTTTTGATTCTTTTTTTGGAACAAGAACTCGCAGAAGTGAGGGAAGAGCGCGTCCTCAAAGAGGAGCTAATTTAAGATATAATTTAGAAATAAGTTTCGAAGACGCTGCCTTTGGAAAAGAAACCAAAATAGAAATCCCAAGCTGGGAAACTTGTACAGTGTGTAAAGGGAGCGGAGCCAAACCCGGTACTTCTCCCCAGACCTGTCCTGATTGTCACGGTACAGGTGAGATCAAAAGCACTCAAAGTACAATGTTTGGACAATTTGTCAATGTAAGAACCTGCCCTCGATGTTCAGGAGAAGGAAAAATTATTAAGGATGTATGCACTAATTGCAGGGGCACAGGAAAAGTAAAGAAAAATAAAATAGTAAGAGTAAAAATACCTGCTGGTGTAGATACTGGCCACCGGTTACGAATGTCCGGAATGGGAGAACCGGGGGAAAAAGGCGGTCCTTCCGGTGATTTATACATCGTTTTATACGTAAAACCTCATAAAATATTTAAACGCACCGGGATAGATATAAGTTGTACTCATACAATTAGTTTTATAAAGGCTGCATTGGGTGGAACAACTATTGTTCCTACTTTGGAAGAAAAAGCAAAACTTAAAATTCCTGCAGGCACCCAATCGAATAGTGTCTTCAGACTCAGAGGAAAAGGAATATTCAAAATTGGAACTCAGCATCGAGGAGACCAATATGTTAAAATCATAGTGGAAATACCTAAAAAAATGACCGACAAACAAAAAAAATTATTATTGGAATATGCAAAATTAAGCGGAGAAGACTTAGAAAATATAGGGGAAAAAGGTATTTTCGCGAAAATAAAAGATGCTTTCGGACAGAACAATAATTAGTATCTCGTATCTCGTGAACCGTATCTCGTTAAGATAATTAGCTGATTAACTAATACCCTCTATGCTATTATACTATACTTGTCTTCACTCATTACTGTATCTACTATACGCTCCAAGCTGTACGCTAAACGCTATACCAAATAAGGAGGAACATTTATCATTAAAGTTGCCCTTAAAACACTCGGATGCAAAGTAAATCAATACGAAACAGAAAGCATTATGAATTTTTTTCAAGATAAAGGCTTTCAAATAGTAGATTTTAATCAAAGTGCTGATATATATGTAATAAATACCTGTACTGTTACCCAAGAAGCTGATCGAAAATCCAAACAGATGATAAGAAAAGCTGTCCGCCAAAATAAAAAATCAAAAATAATCGTGACCGGCTGTTATGCACAATCTGATTATGAAGATCTACAAAAAATAGAAGGGATTAACCTGATAGCAGGGAATGGGGAAAAAAATGCTATTTTACAGCAATTAGAAAAAATAAATCCCTATAATACGGTTATTAGAGTAAATTCTGCAAAATATCTGAAAAAATATGACAGTAATCTAAAAAATAGATCAAGCAGTTTGCATACTCGCGCCTGGCTAAAAATACAAGATGGCTGCAATAGATTCTGTGCTTATTGTAAGGTTCCATATGTTAGAGGCCCTGCCCGGAGCAGACCTGTGAAAGATGTGTTGGAAGAAGTTTCTGATTTAAGTAGCAATGGGGTTAAAGAAGTAGTTCTCATGGGAATTAATTTGGGTACATATGGCAGAGACATAGATAAAGGAGAAGTAAATTTAGCAAAATTGATTTCCCTGATTAGTAATTTTAAGGGAATAAAAAGAATTCGTTTAAGTTCCATAGAATTAATAGATATCGATGCCGAATTGTTAAATACTTTTAAAAGATGTTCCAAGTTTTGTCATCATCTTCACATCCCTCTGCAAAGTGGTGATGATAAAATTCTTAATCTTATGAACCGTCCTTATGATACCTCATTTTTTTACCAAAAGATCTCACTAATCAAAGAAACAATTCCCGATATAGCCATAACTACTGATATTATGGTGGGCTTTCCTAATGAAGATAATAATAGTTTCAGTAAAACCATTAATTTTGTTCGTAAAATATGCTTTGCAAAAATACACGTTTTTCAATATTCTAATCGTAAAGAGTGCTTGGCAGATTTGCTGCCCAATAAAGTCGATAACAGAATTAAAAAAGAAAGAAGCAAAAAGTTACAAAGATTATCTAAAGAATTATCATATGATTTTCAAAATAAATTCCTCAATTCAACTGCTGAAATTTTAGTCGAAGATGAGATAAAGGACAAAGAAGGAAGAATCTATTCCCGCGGTGTCACAGATAATTATATTAAAGTGATAATTCCTGATTTTGTCGGTAAAAAAGGTGAAATAGTTAATGTCAAACTAAATCAAATCTCCTCTAATTATGTTGTTTCCTCTGTGCAAATTAGTCGTTAGTG
>DPXH01000104.1:9291-12682 GCA_003527405.1 Candidatus Sediminicultor tertius
TTAGTCGTTAGTGAATATTCGTTGGTAAGATGATTACTAACTAAAAAGTAAATAGAATTGAAATGTAGGGGCACAATGAATTGTGCCCTTTATTTCTCAGCGAGATACGATTCACGAGATACGAGATACGAATATATTGCCAAAAAAATAGTTTTATGCTATAATTATTTGTGCTTAAGTAAAAAGGTTGTTCTCCTCAAAAGAGTGGTATTCAAAACCACTCTTTTGTTATATATTAAGCAATTAATTTACTTGAAACATTTTTCATGGAAGGAGGATAAAGTATATTATTTATGAATATTGATTTAGCAAAAGTATTAGATGAAATAGAAAAAGAAAAAGGAATATCTAAGGATATATTAATAGATGCCATTGAATCGGCAATAGCTTCAGCATATAAGAGAAATTATGCAAGTAATATAGATGATATAAAAATAGATATTTCCAAAGACAGCGGAGATATTAAAGTATTCACAAAAAAAACTATTGTACAAAAAGTTTCAGAACCTTCAAAAGAAATTAGTATAGATGACTTGCCAATATCGGATAAGGAAAAGTATAATATTAAGGATACTATTTTAATAGAAACTACACCTAAAGAATTCGGAAGAATAGCTGCTCAAACAGCAAAACAAGTAATAGTCCAAAAGATTAGAGAAGCTGAAAGAAATGTAATTTTTGAAAAATATATTGATAAAGAGAGAGATATTGTTACCGGAGTTGTACAGAGAATCGAACATAGAAATGTTATTATAGATTTAGGAAGAACAGAAGCTATGCTTTTTCCTAACGAACAAATAAGAAACGAAGAATACTACAAAGGAAAAAGAATTAAAATTTACATCCTTGAAGTAACAAAAACATCTAAAGGTCCCAAGATACTTGCATCCAGGACTCATCCTGAATTATTAAAACGTTTGTTTGAATTGGAAGTCCCTGAGATTCACGAAGGACTGGTTGAGATTAAAAATATTGCTCGCGAAGCCGGTAAGCGGTCGAAAGTTGCAGTTTGTTCTAAGGATGAAAGGGTAGACCCAATTGGGGCATGCATAGGTGATAGGGGTTCACGAATAAAATTAATTATGCAGGAATTGAAAGATGAAAAAATTGATGTTATAAAATGGAGCGATGACGAAAAAACATTGATTGCGAATTCATTAAGCCCGGCTAAAGTTATAACGGTGGATTTATTTGAAAAAGAAAAGACTGCTACAGTAGTTGTCCCAGACCAGCAGCTTTCTTTGGCAATTGGGAAAGAAGGACAAAATGCAAGGCTTGCTGCAAAGCTAACCGGGTGGAAAGTAGATATAAGAAGCGAATCAGAGCACAAAGAGAAGAATGGTGCGGATTCAAAAAACGATCTTAAAAAAAATGAAATAGATAAATAATGATAAAAAATCTAAAAATACCTATAAGAACTTGTATTGGCTGTCAATGCAAAAAGCCAAAAAAAGAGATGATAAGGATAATAAAAACACCTGAGGGAAATATTGAAATTGATAGGACCGGTAAAAAATCAGGAAGAGGGGCCTACCTGTGCAGTAATGTTGAATGTTTAGATATTGCCTTAAGGAAAAATAATTTAAATAGATCCTTAAAACAAGATATTCCATTGCAAACGCTTGACGAATTAAGAAGGGCTTTTTTGAAAAATATAGGCGAAAATAATTAGTCGTTAGTGAATAGTGAATAGTCGTTAGTTTGTGGTTATAAACTGTGGGCTTAATCTTGTAAGATGTGAGTTAAGAATTGAATGGCGGATTGATCAACTTGTTTTTACTCGATACCGTTTTTTAAAATTGATAAATTGGTAAATTGGTCAATTGGGGAATTGACTAACTGGCAAACTAAATCCAATAGGTCAATCCTTTAATCTGTATTGTTCTTAATCGGGCAATTGGACAATTATTCTATCGGTCAATTGGAGAATTGGTGAATAGGTTAATATAGTATAATATTTGATATAACAGGGATTATAGAAGTTATAGTGGAGGCGATATACAATGAAAATGAGAGTGTATGAATTAGCTGAAGAATTAAAAATACCGGCTAAAGAACTGATAGGGTTTTTAAATAAAGAAGGAATCAAAGTTAAAAATCATATGAGTACTTTAGATAAGGATACCATCGAATTAATTAAGGAAGTTATCGATGCTGAAAAGGAAAAAAAGGCAAAAGAAAAGAAGAAACAACTTAAGGTGATAGAAATTAATAAACTTCCTAATTTAAAAGAACTTTCTTCACAGCTAAAAATTTCTTTATCAGAGATAATACAAAAAATTATACAATTTGGAACAATAAGTTCGGTTGACAAGGAAGTCCCTGTAAACATTTTAAAAAATATCGCTAAGGAATACGGATACAAGATAGAATTATCTGATAAATTAAAAAGTAAAAGTAGTCTTCAAAAAAAAGATAAAACTATAAAATTAATTGAAAAACCCCCTGTCGTTACAGTAATAGGACATGTCGATCACGGTAAAACCACTCTACTTGATGCTATTCGAAAAACAGATGTAACTAAAGGAGAAGTGGGAGGAATTACGCAACGAATCGGAGCATACCAAATTAAAATAGATAATAAAAAAATTGTGTTTATTGATACTCCGGGGCATGAAGCTTTTACCACAATGAGGGCACGGGGAGTAAAGGCTACTGACGTTGCAGTTTTAGTTGTGGCAGCAGATGATGGAGTAATGCCTCAAACCGTCGAAGCAATTAACCATGCAAAAGCAGCAAATGTTCCTATTATCGTGGCAATAAATAAAATCGACAAAGCTAATGCTAATGTTGAAAAAGTAAAGAAGGGATTGGCAAAATACGATTTAGTTTCTGAAGAATGGGGAGGAGAAACTCTAATAGTAGAGGTATCCGCCCTTCAAAACAAAGGTATTGAAAAATTATTGGAAACTATTTTATTACAAGCAGAGATGTTAGATTTAAAAGCAAATCCTGACCTCCCGGCAAAAGGCTTAATAATAGAAACCAAGTTGGACAAGAAAAGAGGAATTATTGCTTCAGTATTAATTCAAGATGGGTCACTAAAGATTGGCGATTATTTTATTGCCGGAATATCCTATGGAAAAATCCGAAGCCTTGTTGACGACAAGGGAAAAAGCATAATAAAAGCAGGGCCTTCAACTCCGGTTGAGATTATAGGTTTTTGTAAAATGCCTCAAGCCGGTGATTACTTCCAGATAGTACCGGATGATAAGCTCGCTAAAATTATAATTAGCGAAAGGGAAGATGAAGGAAGAAGTAAAATCGTTGAAGAATCGTCAGTCTCTTTGGACAATTTATTTTTAGAGATGAAAGAAGGGAAGGTAGATAGATTAAGTGTAGTTCTAAAGACGGATACCCAAGGCTCATTAGATGCTTTGCAGGAGGCAAT
>DPXH01000209.1:0-3734 GCA_003527405.1 Candidatus Sediminicultor tertius
GAAACAGGTAAAGGTAAATCTTCGCATCCTTTTACTTTTTCTATTTTTATTTCAATTGTGTTATTCTCCACTATATCAAATCCACTTTTGTTTTATCTGTTTATTTCTTATATTACAACTATCAATATTAATCGTAATTTTCATCTTTTTTATCAATGTCATTTTCTACAATATTATTTTCATCCCTATCTATTTTTCTTAGGTCAATTCTACCCTGACTGTCAATTCCGATACATTTAACCAATATACTATCATTTACTCTAACCACATCTTCAACTCTTCCTATACGTTTATGCGATAATTTAGAAATATGGACTAATCCTTCTTTACCGGGGAATATTTCTACAAAAGCACCAAAATTAGTTGTCCTGGTTACCTTCCCTTCATATGTTTCCCCCACTTTAGCCTCTCTCACCATATCTTCAATCATTTTTTTTGCTTGCTTCAGTGATTTTCCATCCGGTGAAGATATGAATATTTCTCCGTCATCTTTAATGTCGATAGAGGCACCGGTTACTTCTATAATCCTTTTAATATTCTTTCCGCTGGGACCGATTACCATGCCAATCTTAGTCGGATCAACGTTTATAACGGATATTTTTGGTGCATAGTCAGATAATTCTACTTTAGGCTTTGATATTATTTTATTCATTTTATCAAGAATATATAATCTTGCTTCTTTTGATCTCTGTAAGATATTTTGCATTGCTTCTTTTGAGATACCCGCAATTTTCAAATCCATCTGAATAGCAGTAATACCCAGACTGCTTCCGGCAGCTTTAAAGTCCATATCTCCATAATGATCTTCTATTCCTAAAATATCAGTTAATATTTCTACATTTTCGTCTTCTTTTATTAATCCCATAGCAATTCCAGCTACAGGTCTTTTTACGGGAACTCCGGCATCGAATAAGGATAGACTCCCCCCGCAAACGGAAGCCATAGAAGAGGAACCATTTGATTCTAAAATTTCAGAAACTATACGAATGGTGTAAGGGAATTTTTCTTCCGGAGGAATTAAAGCTTTTAAGGCCATTTCCGCTAATGAACCATGCCCGATTTCTCTTCTTGATTGACCTCTTCTTGGGCTTACTTCGCCAACACTAAAAGGTGGAAAATTGTAATGCAAGTAAAATCTTTCTGAGGATTCTTCTTCCAGGGTATCTATAAATTGCCTGTCTTTTATCGTTCCCAAGGTAGTAACAGCTAAAGCTTGTGTTTGCCCCCTGGTAAATAATGCACTCCCATGAACTCGAGGAAGCACCCCAATTTCACAAGTAATAGGGCGTATCTCATCTAATTTTCTCCCGTCTACTCTTATCTTTTCTTTAATTATTAAATTACGAACAGCTTCTTTACAGGCATTATCATACACATTTTTCAAAAGAGGTAAATCATCTTCCTCGATAGATAATTTTTCAATAATCTGGTTAAAAATATCTTTTAGTAAATCTTCTCTTTCCTTTTTTTCATTTATACAGATAGCTTCTTTAATGTTTTCCCCGTAGAGATTTTTAATTTCTTTACGATAATTGTCTGCTAATTCTTCTGTTTCTGAATATTGTCTTTCTTCCTTTATATTAGATTTTCCCAAAATATCTGCCAGTTTTTCCTGGCCTTCAATGATTGTTTTAATTGCTTCCTGAGCAATACCAATTGCTTCTAATATAATTTCTTCAGGTACTTCTTTTGCTTCACCTTCCATCATTATGATTGAATCTTTTGTACCGGCTATAATTAAGTTTAATTCGGTATTCTCTAATTCTTCAGGACTGGGATTAACTATAAATTTTTTTTCTACCAATCCAATCCTTACACCTCCTATGGGACCCTGGAAGGGGATATCCGATATCCATAAAGCCGTAGAAGCTCCTATCATAGCCAGAATATCCGGTAAATTTTTTTGATCGTACGACAAAACGGTAGCAATAACTTGAACATCGTTTTTGTATCCCTTGGGGAACAAAGGTCTTAATGGACGATCAATAAGTCGTGAAGTTAATATAGCATTCTTGCTTGGTCTACCCTCTCTTTTGAAAAAACCACCAGGAATTTTACCGGCAGCGTAGAATTTTTCTTCATAATCTACCATTAAAGGGAAAAAGTCTATCCCTTCCCGTGGTTCTTTGGAAGAATTTGCTGTTACCAAAACAACAGTCCCCTCACAACTAACTACAATTGAACCAGCTGCCTGCTTAGCGATCTTGCCCGTTTCCATATTTATTATTTTACCATTTAAATTAATTTTTATTTCTTTACATCCTAACATTAAATATTTATCTTCCTCCTTTTTTAACTAATAAATCATTTTTATTAGTTAAAAACGATTTATATTTTGATTTTTTTATAGTAGCTTAATTATTTTCTTAAGTTTAATGACTCAATAACTGTTCGGTATTTATTAATATCCTTGTCTTTGAGATAATTTAACAATCTTCTTCTTTTCCCTACCATCTTTAATAAACCTTGTTTGGAATGAAAATCCTTTTTATTTTTATTTAGATGTTCAGTAAGATCGTTTATTCTCTCGGTTAATAAAGCAATTTGAACTTCCGGTGAACCAGTATCAGTAGTATGATGCTGATATTTTGTTACTATTTTCCCCTTATCGTCTTTAGTAAAAACCATATTACTATCTCCTTTTATTTTTTATTTATTTATAATTTACTTAAACATTGTATCCTTAATATTTTATCATAAACAACTATACCCTTCAACCTAAATTCGTATCTCGTATCTCGTGAATCGTATCTCGTTAAGAAATAAAAAGAAAGATACCATTGTTAATTAATTATTCTTGGCAATTATTTTATTAGCGATTGAAATATCTGCTTCTATCTGTTTCTTTAATAAACTCGGATGTCTAAAATTTTTTTCTTCTCTTATTTTTTTCAACACATTAACGGTTAATTTTTTATTATATATTTTTTTATTAAAGTTTATAATGTGAACTTCTATAGTTCGTTCCGATTCTTTAAAAGTTGGCTTAACCCCTATATTCATCAGGCCATAATATTTTATATTATGAATAATAATTTCCACCAAATATACGCCGTTAACGGGAATTATTTTATCTGATGGTACTTCTATATTGGCTGTAGCAAAGTTTAATAATTTTTTTCCCCTGCCCTTTCCGGGAACTACTTTTCCTGAAATCGTTATGTCATGCCCTAATAGTTTTTTTGCTTTTTCGATTTTTCCTGACTTAATATAATCTTTTATTCTGGTACTACTAATTATGGTGTTATTTACAGCTATTGGTTTTAATATGTTAGTTTTGAAATTATAAAATTTACTATATTTTGTTAAAATATCTGTATTCCCTTTTCCCTGAAAACCAAATTTATAATTAAAGCCTACAAAAAGTTCTTTTACCAGCAAACTATCGACTAATATTTTACTTATAAAATCTTCGGAGGGTATTTTACTTATCATCTTATTGAATTTGATAACAAGAAAAACATCAACACCTAATTCTTTTATTAGATTTATTCGCTCCTCCAAAGTAGTTAATAAAAAAACATTGCTTTCCGGGTTAATTATTTTATCAGGATGAGGGTCAAAAGTAGCAACCATACTTATTCCATCATTCTTCCTGGCTTTATCAACGGTTAGTTTAATTAATTTTTGATGTCCTAAGTGCACACCATCAAAAACACCTAAAGCGATATAGTATTTTTTATTAGGTAATATGATATTTTTTGAGTATCTTATAATTTCCATAATTAAAGTGT
>DPXH01000209.1:4115-7944 GCA_003527405.1 Candidatus Sediminicultor tertius
AATTGTACTATTTAAAAAGTTTATCTTGTATATTGTATTTCGAGCTAACGACTAACGACTATTCACTAACGACTAGTTATAGATCGAATTAGCAATAATTTTTGAAAACCTTTACCTGTTTAAAAAATATATCTTTTCCGTCTTCTTTAATTGAACTGGCAATGGACAACAAATTACCTTTTGCATCAAAAATTTTAACAAATTTGTCTTTTTCTGTCTTTAGTCCTTCCGGAATTTCCACAATTTGCTCACTTGATATTACCCCACCGTTTAAAACGGTTTTTATTGCTTCACTTTTTACGGTTATCTTATCTAATTCTTCAAGAGCGGAATCAATGCTAATAAGATATCTCTCCCCTGAAGTTTTATCCTTTTTTAGTTCTTCTAAATTTAGCGAATCTTCAATGCTAAAATTACCGACTTTTTTTCTTATCAAATTTGATAAATGTGCACCACAACCCAATTCATCACCTATATCGTTACATAATGTTCTAATATATGTGCCTTTTGAACAAATAACTTCAAATTTAACTATTGGGTTTACCTTTTTATTAAAATCTATTAAATTAAGCTGATATATTTTGACTTTCTTAGGTTTTCTCGTTACTTCTATGCCTTTCCTGGCAAGATGATATAATCGCTTTCCCTGGTAATGAGCCGCTGAAAACATTGGGGGTGTCTGGCTAATTGTACCTTCATATTTTCTGAATGTATCTTTAATCCTTTTTTCGTTTATATCAGCTTCAACTTTCTTTTCCTGAACTATTTTACCTTCTGAATCCTGGGTATCAGTGCTTATACCTAAAATCATTTCGCCCTGATAGTGTTTTCTCATACCTACTAAAAATTCAGCTATTTTTGTAGCTTGTCCTAAACATATCACTAAGACACCGGAAGCAGAGGGGTCTAAGGTTCCCGTATGTCCTGCTTTAGGGACATTTAAAATATTCCTAACCTCTCCTACAACCTGATGTGAGCTAATTCCTTTTGGCTTGAAAACATTTAATATACCATTCATCATTCTTTACAATATTTAATTTCTTTAATTAGTTCGGAAAGAATTTTTTCTTTTATTTCATCCAACCTTCCCGAACATAAACAACCGGCAGCATTCGGATGGCCGCCGCCTTTAAATTTACCGGCAAATTTATTTACGTTAAAATTTCCTTTAGAGCGAAAACTTACTTTTATTTTATTTTCTTTAGTTTCTCTAAATAAAATTGATATTTCTATATTATTTAAAGTAGTGGCAATATCAATTATTCCTTCTATCTCCTCATCCTTGGCTTTAGTCTCATTTAACATCTTTCTGGTAATAGTTAACCATGAAAAGTAATTAGAGCTATCTACTTCCAAAGTTAAAAGAGCTTTCCCTAATAATTTTAATCCGGTATAGGTATTCCTATTATAAATATTATCGGCAATTAGATGTGGTTTTATTTTATAAGAAGTTAAATCGGCAGCTACTTTAAATGTCTTTGAACTTACATTTGAATATCTAAACGACCCGGTATCAGTTATTATTGCGGTATATAAAGAAGTAGATATTTTATCATCTAATAAATCTGAATCAATAAAATTAATAAATTCGTAGATAATTTCTCCGACCGAAGAAGCAGAGCTATCTATATAATTCAAATCCCCGTAATTTTCGTTACTATTATGGTGATCTATATTAATAATAGTTTTAATATTTTTAAATATTTCGTATGTCTTTCCAATCCTCTTAATATTACTGCAATCAAGCACTATACCCACATCTATACTTTTTGGGTCAATGCAATTATCTTCTAAGTGACGTACTTTATTACTACCGGGCAAAAAATCATATATTTTGGGCAGTCTATCCTGATTTAATATGATGGGATTCTTATTTAGTTTTTTTAAAATAAAATAAAAGGCAAGTTCGGAACCAATTCCATCTCCATCCAAATTCATATGGGAAGTAATTAAAAAATTATTGTTCGTCTGCACTACTTTGGTAATTTCTTCAAAATTATTCATTTTTTTTGTCTTTCTTCAAGTTTAATTGTTGATTATTAACTTCAGCAATAATTTTTAATAATTTGTACTGATGTTCTAAGTCCTCATCGATTATGAATTCTATATTTGGTACATATCTTAGTTTTAAATCTTTTCCTAATTCACCTCTTATAAATTTTGTCGCACTCCTGAGTCCTTTTAAAGCTTTTTTTTGTTGAACCTCATCATTAAAGATGGTCACGAAAATATCAGCATATTTCAGGTCAGATGAAATTTTTATCCTGGTTATAGTAACAAATTTTATCCTGGGATCGTTTATTTTCCGATAAATTATATTGTTAATTTCTTTTTTAAGAGACTTTTCTAACTGTTCGCTTCTTTTAGATAATGACATGTTATAATTCCCCAATCTTCCAATTCCCCAATTTGCCAATTAAAATAGTTCAATATTTAACCAATTTTCTAGTTAATTAAAATTTCTGTCATTGCATGCTCTGATTTATCAGAGTTTGGCAATCTATTTGTTTAGCTAAAAATTTAAAACTTAAAATCTTTTTTGTAAAAATATGACCTTTAATGTATCTATTTTTTTAATTTGTATTCTGAGTTCTATCTTCGGACTTCAATTTTCTTAACGAGATACGGTTCACAAGACTTGTCCCCGTGAAAACGGGGATACGAGATACGAATTAGGCTGGGGTTGGATTTATCCGGCTCGTTTTTTCATAAAATAGTTTTCTTAAAATCTATTACCTGCAATTTATTTTGGTTCTCAATAAATTTTATTACTTCATTTAAAACATTATCAAGATATCTTTTTTCATTTCCTATACAGGCAATTCCTAAAGTTGTGTTTTTCCAAAGATCGTGATTATTTATTTCAGAAACTGAAACATTAAAGTTATTTCTTATTCGTGATTTTATACTTTTTATTATATTTCTCTTGTCTTTTAGTGAGTGGCTGTCCGGAAAATATAAATTTATGGTACAAATTCCTGAAAGCATATGTCTTTTTATCTTTCACTCCCGGATTCCCGCTTTCGCGGGAATGACAAAGTAGTTATTAATTTTACGCTTTACGATTTATATTTTTTAATATTCTAACGAGATTGCCACGTTCCCTGTGGTCACTCGCAATGACATTTCTTTTTTTGTCTTATGAATTCTTTTTTCTTAACCAGCTAACCAGGTAACTAAATAATTAACTAACTAAGCATATACGCTATACATACATAATACTAACGACTATTCACTATTCACTAACGACTAATTTATCATTTTTCTTTGACCTCTCTGAAAGTATAAAATTCAAGTATATCTTTCAATTTAATATCGTTAAATTTTTCAACGCCGATTCCGCATTCAAAACCGCTGTTAACTTCTTTTACATCTTCTTTAAATCTTTTTAGTGAAGAAACTTTTCCTTCATATATTAATTTGCCGTCTCTTATTACTCGTATATTATCATTTTTTGATATCTTGCCATTTAATACATAACTTCCTGCAATAGTGCCAATCTTAGGTATTTTAAATATTTCTCTAACTTCTGCTTGTCCGCAGATATATTCTTCAATTTTTGGTTTTAAATAACCTTTTAAGGCAGACTTAATTTCGTCAATCAGATCATATATAATTTTATATAATCTGATTTCTACCTTCTCGGATTTAGCTATTTTTTGAACATTTGTATCAGGTCGAATATTAAAACCAATTATTATTGCCTTGGAAGCAGTGGCTAACATAACATCCGTTTCGGTAATATTTCCGACACCCGCGTGTATTATATCAGTTTTTACTTCTTCATCTCCAATTTTTATCTTCTTTATTGCCTCCTGCAAAGCATCTA
>DPXH01000181.1:0-2232 GCA_003527405.1 Candidatus Sediminicultor tertius
GGGGCGTATTGCATACGCCCCCGTATAAAAAATAATATATTATTCGAAATAGTTTTGAGTTTTACGCAATACGCAATACGCAATACTCGATACGAATTGTAATAGGGAGGTAAAGTAAAAAAATACATGCAAAAAATAAGAATTCGCTTACAAGCATATGATCACAGAATATTAGACAACTCTACCTTAATGATAATAGATACTGTAAAAAGAATTGGTGGGAAATTTTCTGGACCTATACCTTTGCCAACAGAAATAAATAAATATTGTGTTTTACGTTCACCACATGTGGATAAAAAATCAAGGGAAGAATTTGAAATGAGAACTCACAAGAGATTGATCGATATTTTAGAACCCTCCACCAAGACTATTGAAGCATTAATGCATCTTGACTTACCATCAGGTGTAGATATTGAGCTTAAAACTCTGGAATAAAAGGTTGGCAACAAAATAGTCGTTAGTATTTAGTTAACTATTAGTCGGTTACCTGGTTGGCTGGTTGAGAAAATAGAATAAAGAAGCCAGGAGTCAGGAGCCAGAATAAAATATTAGGGAAGACCTTGTATATGCCCATAATATGTAATATGGTGTAGGGGCACGATGTATCGTGCCCAAGGCAAAAAAAAGGTAATAAAACAGGATGGGCACAATTCATTGTGCCCCTACAAAATCATAAAAATTGTATGAGCGTATTGAATACGCCCAAGGAATTATTTTTTATTTTTCTGACGCGATACGCAATACGATATATAGACTCGGAGGTGAATGTAAAAATGGTAGCAGGAATATTGGGAGAGAAATTAGGAATGACAAGGATATTTGCCAAAAATGGAGAATCTATTCCGGTAACTGTAATTTTAGCCGGTCCCTGTCAGGTAGTTCAGAAGAAAACTATAGAAAAGGATGGTTATAATGCAGTTCAATTGGGTTTTAAGGAAGTAAAAGAGAAAAAAATCTCCAAACCCATAGCTAACCATCTTAGTAAATATAAAGTGAAACCAATAAAGCATATCAGAGAATTTAAGGTTAATGATTCCAATAAATATTCATCTGGTGCTGAATTAAGGGTAGATATTTTTAAAGAAGGCGACAAGGTAGATATTGTAGGAATATCTAAGGGAAAAGGGTTTGCCGGTGCAATCAAGAGACATAATTTTTCAGGAGGGCCTAAGACCCATGGCCAGAAAGAGTATTTCAGATCGGTGGGCTCAATTGGAGCTACAGATGCAGCTCGAGTTTTTAAGGGACAAAAATTACCAGGGCATATGGGAGCAGATAGAGTTACGGTGAAAAATATAGAGGTAGTAAAAATTGACCTTGAAAGAAATTTAATTTTAGTTAGAGGTTCAGTTCCCGGTGCAAAAGGAGCAATACTTGCAATTAATAAAAATAGGTAATTTAAGTATATTTTTACCAGGGAAGGAGGATTGTTTATGATTGCTTTATCAGTTCATAATATTAAAGGAGAAAATGTTGGAGAAGTTTCCCTAAAAGATAATATTTTTAATACTAAAATAAATAAATATCTTGTTCATCAAGCGGTTAAGCGTTATTTAGCAAACAGAAGAAGAGGAACTGCTTCTACAAAAAATAGGAGCGAAGTAAGAGGTGGAGGAGCTAAACCCTGGAGACAAAAGGGGACTGGAAGAGCTAGAGCAGGGACTAATAGTTCACCTATTTGGGTAGGAGGCGGAATTGTATTTGGCCCCGCCCCAAGAGATTATTCATTTTCTTTGCCAAGGAAGATGAAAGTTGCTGCCTTAAAGTCGGTATTATCAGATAAGTTGAAGAATAAAGAAATTATAATTGTAGATAATTTGTTATTAGAAGAAAATAAGACTAATAAGTTGGTGGAAATTTTAAAAAATTTGCAGGCATTTAAAAAACCATTAATAATAATCGAAAAAGAAGATAACGGTATAGTACAAGCAGCAAGAAACATTAAAGGGACACAGATTTTGCCCGTTTCTAAAATAAATACCTATGATCTTATAAACCATGAAAAGATAATAATCACTAAAAAAGCTTTAAAGCGAATTGAGGAGGTGTTAATATAATGCCTTCAGATAGAGATATTATATTAGAACCGATAATTTCAGAGAAAACCGTAAGATTAAAAGAAGAAAATAAATATGTATTTAAGGTAGATTGGAAAGTTAATTCTACTGAAATTGGAAAGTCTATTGAAGAGAAATTTAAAACCAAAGTTGCAAAAGTAAACATTATGAAAAT
>DPXH01000181.1:2630-3894 GCA_003527405.1 Candidatus Sediminicultor tertius
GGTGAAAAAATTAAAGAATTAGAAAATATTTAGAGTTTAAAAAGATATTTAAGGATGGTGTAGATTAAAGTGGCTGAGATAAAAAAATTTAAACCTACTTCTCCCGGGAGAAGATTTATGACCATTTCGACCTTTGATGAAATAACTACTGATAAGCCAGAAAAATCTTTAACCGTAGGTCTTAAAAAAAGAGGCGGAAGAAATAATCAAGGCAGGCTAACAGTTAGGCATCAAGGCGGTGGAAGTAAGAGGAAGTATAGAATAATAGATTTTAGGAATCAAAAAGAAGGGATTCCGGCAAAGGTTTCTAGTATTGAATATGATCCTAATCGTTCGGCACGGATTGCTTTACTCAAATACTATGATGGAGAAAAGAGATACATCCTATGTCCGGCAAATTTAAAAGTGGGAGATGTAATTATATCCGGAAGAGATGCGGATATAAAGGTAGGAAATACCAAATCATTAAAAGATATCCCTACTGGTACACTAATTCATAATATTGAATTAAGACCGGGACAGGGTGGTAAATTAGTTCGTTCAGCCGGAGCAGTAGCTCAACTTATGGCTAAAGAAGGAAAATATGCTCATGTTAAATTACCTTCCGGAGAAGTAAGGTTAATACATTTAGAGTGTAAAGCCAGTATCGGGCAAATTGGTAACCTTGCTCATGAAAATATATCTCACGGGAAAGCAGGCAAAAGTAGATGGTTAGGAATAAGACCAACGGTTAGAGGGGTAGTTATGAATCCCGTTGATCATCCGATGGGTGGAGGAGAAGGAAAGAGTGCTGGAGGTAGACATCCGGTTTCTCCAACCGGTATACCGGCAAAAGGGTATAGGACCAGAAAAAAGAATAAACTTTCAGATAAATATATTGTAAAAAGAAGGACGAAAAAATAGTAAATAAGGGAGGCAGTTGTTTTAGATGTCTAGATCTTTTAAAAAGGGACCTTATATCGATGAAAAATTATTAAGCAAAATTAGAGAACTAAATCAAAAAAGAAAGAAAACTATAATTAAGACTTGGTCTAGGAGTTCAACGATTTTTCCTATAATGGTTGGACATACTATAGCCGTACATAACGGTAAAAGACATATACCAGTGTATATTACCGAAAACATGGTAGGCCATAAATTAGGAGAATTTTCTCCTACTAGAATTTTTAAGGGGCATAGTGCTCACACTGAAAGATCAACCTCGGTAAAATAGTAAATAATTTTAAGTAGTAAAAGTATAAAAAATCTTTTGTTTGTTTATACA
>DPXH01000181.1:4278-7909 GCA_003527405.1 Candidatus Sediminicultor tertius
AAAAGTAAATAAATTAAATTAGGAGGAAAACAATGAGTATAAAGGCAGTAGGTAAATATTTACCTATATCTGCTCGCAAAGGAAGACAGGTTTTAGATATTATTCGGGGCAAGAATGCTGGCGAAGCTCTTTTAACTATGAAATTTCTTCCTAACCGTTCAGCTAAAATGGTATACAATGTTTTAAACTCTGCGATTTATAACGCACAAAATAATAATGATATAAACGTGGAAGAGTTATACATATCCGAAGCTTATGCTGATGAAGGACCTACAGTAAAAAGATTTAGACCTCGAGCTATGGGCAGAGCAAGTAAAATAAGAAAAAGAACTAGCCATATTACCATAATAGTTGATCGTAAAGGGGAGGGGAAGTAATTGGGACAGAAAGTACATCCAAAAGGATTAAGAATTGGAATTATAAAAGATTGGGATGTTAAGTGGTTTGCAAAAAAGGATTATGCAAAAAATGTTTATCAGGATTACAAAATAAAACAATATATTCAAAATCGTTTAAAACATGCTGGGATTTCTTGTATTGAAATTGAACGTATAGCTGATCGAGTAAGGTTAACTATTAATTGTGCAAGACCGGGTATTGTAATAGGCCGAAAAGGGGCGGAAGTTGCTAAATTAAAGGAAGAACTGTCTAAATTTGTAAAAAGTGATTTACAGATAAAAATTGTTGAAGTAAAAAAACCTGAATTAGACGCTAAGTTAGTTGCTGAGAGTATTGCTGAACAGTTAGAAAGAAGAGGTTCTACCAAAAGAGCAATGAGGCAGGCAGCCAGCCGCTCAATGAAAATGGGCGCTGAAGGAATAAAAGTATCTTGTTCGGGTAGGATAGGTGGGGCTGAAATAGCAAGAACAGAATGGCATTTAGAAGGTAGGTTACCTCTCCATACTTTACGAGCGGACATAGATTATGGTTTTGCCGAGGCCAATACAACTTATGGTAAAATTGGCGTTAAGGTGTGGATTTTCCGAGGGGAAGTACTTCCAGTAAAAAACAAAAAGTCATCTAACCAGAAAGAAGAAAATGAGGTTTTAACTGGTAAGAAAGTAGAAGAATCAAGTAGAGAAGGAGAACAGAAAGATGTTACAACCAACTAGAACAAAATATCGGAAAACACATAGGGGAACTATGAAAGGATACGCCCAAAAAGGAAATTATGTTGCTTTTGGAGATTTTGGTTTGCAGGCATTAGAACCTCATTGGATAACCAGTGCCCAGATAGAAGCGGCACGGGTTGCCATTACTCATGCAGTAAAAAGAGGTGGAAAAGTTTGGGTAAGGATATTTCCTGATAAATCAGCGACCAAAAAACCAGCAGAAACCAGAATGGGCAAAGGAAAAGGAGCCCCCGACCATTGGGTGGCAGTAGTAAAACCTGGAAAAGTATTATTTGAATTAGGTGGAGTTGAACTAAAATTAGCTAAAGAAGCGATGCGGTTAGCCTCCCATAAGTTACCCATAAAAACTCGTTTTCTTTCCAGAAACGAACAGGTGGTGGGATAAATGAAAGCAAGTGAATTAAGAGATTTATCATTTGAAGAATTACAAAAGAAATTGACTGATTTCAAAGATGAATTATTTAGCTTGAGGTTTCAAGCGGTTACAGGACAATTAGGTAATTCTATGAGAATAAAAGAAGTAAAACATAATATTGCCAGAGCAAAAACAATTTTAAGAGAGATTGAATTAGAAAAAAATAAAGTAAATTGAGCTAAAAAGGAGGGTTAAATGCTATCCGGGAAAAAAATTAAAACAAAAATAGGGAAAGTTGTAAGTGATAGTATGGAGAAGAGTATAGTTGTAAAAGTTGAATACCTGGTATCACATCCTCTTTACAAAAAAAGGATAAAAAAATCAACTAAATTTATGGCACATGACGAAAAAAATATCTGTAGTATCGGTGATAAAGTAAAAATTGCTGAAACTCGACCTCTAAGTAAAAGGAAAAGATGGAGAGTTACAGAAATATTAGAAAAAACGAAATAAGATTATCCAGATTAAATAGTTAATAGTGAATAGTTAATAGTGAATAGTATTTAGTAAATAAAATAAAGTAATAAGTAATGCGTAATTAGTAATAAGTTGTAAGTCTCAGGTTTTGGGTTACAAGTTGCGAGTTTCTAAAAAGCTCAGGGTGTATATGGGTTGCATTGTTATACGCTCTTGCAATGAACTATAAACTGAGAACTGTATTTAAAAATGTTGATTAACACGACTGTATACAATATTTACTGGTAAACTAGCTAACTGGTTAATTGGAACTAGATACTAACGACTATTCACTAACGACTAGCGACTATGTACCAATTATGATTAAGGAGAGAAGGTAGTTAAGATGATACAGATGCAAACACGATTATTCGTTGCGGATAATTCAGGTGCTAAAGAAATACAATGTATAAAAGTTTTAGGCGGTTCCCGCAGGAGATATGCTAAGATAGGGGATATTATTGTTGCTTCAGTTAAGGTAGCAGCAGTAGGAGGAACCTGCAAAAAAGGTGAAGTTATTAAGGCGGTTGTTGTAAGAACCAGGAAAGAACTTGGTCGGCCAGATGGTTCTTATATTAGGTTTGACGATAATGCAGCAGTTATTATTAACAATCAAAATGAGCCGGTTGGGACAAGAATATTTGGACCAGTTGCCCGAGAATTAAGAAATAAAAATTTTATGAAGATAATATCACTAGCGCCTGAGGTAGTATAAAAAGGGAGGGATAGCGATTTGTTTAACAGTAAACCTGGATTTAAAAAAGGTGATAATGTATTAGTTATCACTGGAGAAGATAAAGGTAAAAAAGGTAAAATTGTCCGTATTTTCCCCAAGAAAACGGAAGTAATAGTTGAAGGTGTTAATTTTTTAAAGAAACACTCTAAGCCAACCCAAAAGGTTCCTCAAGGCGGAATAGTTAAACAGGAAGGTACATTGCATACTTCTAACATCAGATTAATTTGTAACAAATGTAATAAACCTACTGCCATTAGAAGAGAGAAAATTAAAGAGGGCAAAAGAGTGAGAGTCTGTAAAAAATGCGGAGAAATAATAGATAAGGTTTAGGAGGTTGAATTATGCCCCGCTTGAAAGAGAAATATTTGAAACAAGTTGTACCAGAAATGATGAAAAAATTTAAGTATAAAAGCGTAATGGCTGTTCCCAGATTGCAGAAAACAATAATTAATATCGGGTTAGGAAGTGCTACAAAAGATAAAAAAATTATGGATGAAGCGGTAAAGGAATTAGCTGTTATTAGCGGTCAGAAGCCTATTATTACTCGGGCAAAAAGATCCATATCTAACTTTGGGGTTAGAAAGGATATGCCAGTAGGTTGCAAAGTTACCTTACGGAGTGATAGAATGTATGAATTTTTAGATAAATTTATCAATGTTGCTATCGCTAGGATCCGAGATTTTAGAGGCATTCCTTCAGATTCTTTTGATGGTAGGGGGAATTATACTGTAGGCGTAAAAGAACAGTTAATTTTTCCCGAGATAGATTTTGATCAGGTAACCAATACCTTAGGGATGAATATTACCATTGTAACAAGTGCCTTAAATGATGAAGAAGGGAAAGCCCTTTTAGAATTAATGGGTGTTCCTTTTAAAAAATAGCGTAGAGCGT
>DPXH01000082.1 GCA_003527405.1 Candidatus Sediminicultor tertius
GGCTTTAGCAACAGATAAGCCCACTAGGAGTGAACCTATCAAACCTGGTCCGTAAGTTACTGCTATTGCAGACAAATCAGTAATCTTTTTTCCTGATTCATCTAAGGCTTTATCAATCACCGGAATGATGTCCTCTATATGCTTACGTGAGGCTATTTCGGGAACTACTCCTCCATATTTTTGATGAATGCTAATCTGGGAAGCCACTACATTCGAAATAATCTTTTTCCCATCTTTTACAATAGCAGCTGCTGTTTCATCACAAGAAGTTTCGATTCCCAATATTAAATCTGGCATATGCTTTTCCTTTTCAAAATAAAAATTACAAAGATATTTCTTTTCCTAAAAATTATTTAATAGATATTTTTCGATAAAGCTAAAAACTTAAAACGAAAAGCGAAAAACCATAATTCAAAATTCAAAACTTTTTCTCTCAATATTTAATTTTAAGTTTTAGTTTTTGCTTCTTTATCTTTTCATTTTTGCTATATAATATGTGAGATAAGAAAGATAAAACTTAATAGATAATACAATATATTTAAATTTTAAATTTTTAGCTATGGCTTTACGTTTTGCGCTTTTAGTTTATCGCTATATGTTCATTCCGCTATTTTTCTTGACTGAATACTATACGCTATATACTATATACTGATTCCTTTAATTTAATTTCTTTTCCATAATTAAGGCATCTTCTTTTTCTTCTTGATAATAATTTCTCAAAATCCTTATCACTTTATATTCATATTTTCTGTACATATCCTGGGCTATACAGTTTGATCTTCTTACCTCTAAAGATATTTTTTTAATTTTTTGGGTAGCAGCTATTTTTTCGACAAACTTTAATAATTTTCTTCCATAACCCTCTCTACGTAATTTTTCGTTAATAGCAATATTGGTAATATGAAAACTGCTTCCTTTATGCCAAAGACCAAGATAACCTACTACTTCCTTATCTTTCTCTAACACGAAATATATAGCAGATCTATTTCCGGTTAACTCGCTAAAAAACAGGTCATAAGTCCAGGGAACGGAAAAAGATTGTTCTTCAATCTTCAATACTTTTTTTAAATCATCTACTTCCATAGACCTGATAACTATTCCGATAGAACTTTTTTTAATCATGGCCAATCACTTATATTTTTTCTCCCAAACAATTTCCGCCTCAGACTTCCTCAGATAAAAAGGAGAAAGTGTAGAGATATCATCTTCTTCCCCTTTTTTTAGTTTATTTAAACCTAAAAAAGCAATGCTGGTAGCCACCGGTAAATTAAATTGTGAATCGATAAACAAAGCATCTTTGCCTATCTTCTCTTTAATAATATCCCGATATTTTTTTATTCCATCTCCTAAGAAGATTATCTTTTCTTTTAAGGGAGAGAGCCGAACAAGCAGACTTTGAATACTTTCGCATTTATAATCCATAACCCTATGCAAATTATCCCCTCCCCGAAATACCACATCATAAATTTCATCTTTCTTAGATTCTAAAATGGGACATATTAAATAGGGGATTTCTTTTAGGGGGAATGCCATGGCATCTAAGGTAGGAATCCCTAATAAAGGCAATGAACGAGCGTAACATAGCCCCTTTGCTACACATAAGCCAATGCGGAGTCCGGTAAAAGAACCCGGACCTAGAGAAACTGCAATACCATTAATTTCTTCCATTTTTAAATCTATCGTTTTTAATAAGTCCTTTATGGCAGGCAATAAAATGGAAGAGTGTTTCTTCTTTATACCACTAATAGCGTACTCTATAATAATATCTTCATCTTCAATTAAACCTAAATTACAAAACTTAGTAGAAGTGTCAATCCCTAATATTTTCAATTCTGTTTAACTCCTCTAAAAAATGATTAAACCTATCCCCTTGAGGAATAAAAGAAATTTTTCTTTGATAATAATCTTTAAATTTAATATCAATCTTTAAGTGTTCTTTGGGTAAAAAATGTTCAATCTTCTCAGCCCACTCAATAACCGTTAAACCTTCTCCGTAAAAATATTCTTCGTAACCCAATTCTAAAATATCTTCCGCATGGTCAAGTCGAAACAGGTCAAAATGATAAATAGGAATTTTGCCTTGATATTCATTTACAATAGTAAAAGAAGGGCTGGTGACATAATCTTTTACTTCTAACCCCTGAGATATCCCTTGGATGAAACAGGTTTTACCTGCACCCAGCTCACCGTAAAAAGCCAATAAATCTCCCGGTTTGGCTAATTTACCTACTTCCCTCCCTAATTTTTTTGTTTCTTCAGGACTTTTAGAAATGATAGTTAAATTCATATTATGGATAATTTAAACCTTTCTAATTATAGAGTATAGTATAATTATTCTAATTATGTAAGTTACTAATGGTTTCAGATTAAACTAAAAACTTAAAGCGAAAAACTAAAAACCATAATTCAAAATTCAAAATTAATTGAAAACGGTTATCCCTACTATATTTTATTTCATTAGGGTAGAAGTTGTGAAAATAATATTTGGGCAAAATAATAAAATACGGATCATAATTCAAATCTTAGAGCTTATTTTCTTATCGCTAAAGAGTATTACATTAAAACCTTTTTTATGTTTGATGTATATTTTGATATATGCGAATTGACAATTTTAAGTTTTAAGTTTTGGTTTTTCGTTTTGCGCTCTTCGTTTTTCGCTTTCATGCTATCCGCTATAATAATCTTTCACCTAACATATTCTTAATTTTATAAGGTTTTTTATTCTTAATAAATAATTTAGGGACTCGTTTTTTATCAGGCATGTGGACAATTTCATAATTTATAGTTCCAATTTTTTCTGCAATTTCTTCTACGGTTATTTCTTCCTGTCCCTGCCTTCCCCAAAGTACCACTTCATCGCCTATTTCCACTTGAGGAAGATTGGTTACATCTATCATGGTTTGATCCATGCATATTCGTCCAATTACAGGAAAACGCCTTCCTCTTACTAAAACCTCTCCTTGATTAGAAAGAAGCCGATTATAACCATCAGCATAACCCACTGGTAAAGAGGCAACAACTGTTCTCTTTTTCTTAGTTGTGTAGGTTCGACCATAACTGATACATTCTCCCGCGGGGAATTCTTTCAGAAAAACTATTCGAGTCTTAAAACTATGAGCCGGAATCAATTTTACAGTCTTCTGCACCTCTTTTGAGGGATAAAGTCCATATATAGAAATCCCCGGCCTTATCAAATCTAACCACATATGCGGTAAATCAAGTAGAGTAGCACTGTTTCCTACATGTTTTATGGAAATTTCTATTCCTTCTTTTTCTAAAATGTTTAAGACTTCCATAAATTTTTTAAATTGTATTTCAGTATAAGTCTTATCTTTCTCGTCGGCAACTGAAAAATGGGTAAAAACACCCTCTATTTCTATATTTTTCAAAGCTTTTATTTTCTTAACAAAGTCTAAAACACGGTTAGGGAAAATTCCTATTCTTCCCATACCGGTATCCACTTTAAGATGAACTTTTACTATTTTGCCCTCCTTAAACGCTTCCTCAGAAAGTTTTTCTATCATTTCGCATTCACTCACTGCAGGAGTTATACTATATGATACCAGCAATTCTGCTTGTTGCTTCAAGGTTAATCCAAGGACTAAAATAGGAACAGTGATGCCGGCCTTACGGAGAAAAATTCCTTCTTCTAAACGAGCAACCGCCAACCTGGTCGCACCGCTTTTTAAAACCACT
>DPXH01000158.1:0-2952 GCA_003527405.1 Candidatus Sediminicultor tertius
GAAGCCCATTCCGGAGCATCTTCTTCATCTGAAAACAGTTTGATTTTATCTATTAAGATAATATTTTTTATCTTGGGGAGGTTATGAGTCATACTATAAAATTCTGCAAACTGTTTTTCTTCTTCCAGGATAGCAGCTGTCGAATCTGAATGTTTAAGTTTAAAGTGGATATCGTGGGGTGAGCTGGCTCCGCTGCAGGGGACATCAACAGCACGTAAACCGATAATTGCCAAATCGGAGATAATCCATTCAAAACGGTTTTCACTTATCAGACCAACATGATCGAATTTATTTATTCCGATGGCAAGCAGTCCTGTTCCAAATTTTTCCACTTTATTATAGAATTCTTTGTAAGTGATTGGTTCAAATTTCCCGCCTTTTTTTACTTTGAAGGCAGTTCTATCACCGTATAGATTGACACTATTTCTTAACATTTCGTGTAGAGTTTGCATAGACATAATTTTGTTCCCCTAATTTTAATTTAAGTATTTGATTTTTATAATTTATAAATTGATTGTGATTTTATTTGTAATATAATTAATTTAAAGGTAAAATAAAAATTAACTAATTAAATAATTACTGTATTCTAGCCAATTAACCAATAAAATTTGTTCTTATTTTTTTTCTTTTTCTTCTTTTATTTTCTTAACCAGCTAACTCTTTTCTTATTACTTATCACTCATCACTGTATTCCATGTGCATCTCGCATCTTGCATCTTATTGTTTTAATCGGTCAATTGCTGAATTGGCAAATTAATTTATTGGTAAATTGGGCAATTATTTATCTTGTATTTAATACTAACTAACTATTCACTATTCACTAACGACTAATTTCATCCACATATCCTATCTATCTCTTCTTTGTATTTATTATGTATCTCAAATCTCTTCACCTTTAAGGTTTCAGTCATTTCTCCGGCTTCTACGGTAAATTCATGAGGAAGTAAAGCTATTCCCATTACAGTTTCGTAGGGTTTAAATCCATGTTCTTTAGATATTAGTCTTTTTTGTTCTTTTTGGTATAAAGAGACAACCTTGGGATGATTAATTAGCTCATCAATATTTTTATATTTAACATTTTCTTTTTCTGTATATGTTTTTAATGTTTCAAAATCAGGGACAATCAATGCTCCCAAACGAGGTTTGTCCTGACCAACTATAATTGCCATATTGATATATTCACTCTCTTTTAATCTGTCTTCCAAGGGAAGGGGTTCGACATTTTCCCCTCCACCTAAGACTATAGTATCTTTTATTCTGCCCATAATTTTAAGGTATTTTCCGTTGTGAGTCTTTTTACCTAGATCTCCGGTATTAAGCCAACCATCTTTAATGACTTCCCTGGTCTTTTCCTCATTTTTGTAATAACCTTTCATTACCATAGGGCCTTTAACCAGCACAATGCCTACCTTACCATTGGGTAATTCTTTATTATAATTATCTTTATCTACAATCTTTATTTCTACTTCCGGGATAGGAGGGCCTACGGTAAACATAATATTATTCTTTTTAGTTCTACCGGCAAGAATTGGAGAGGTTTCAGTTAATCCGTAACCTTCGGTGATAATTAGATCGATGGCATTAAAAAATTTATCTATAGATTCATTAAGTGCTCCTCCTCCGCTTATAGCAAATCTAAACCTTCCCCCGGTTAATTTTCTAATTTTTTTAAAGACTATTTTATCGGCTAAGCGGTATTTCCAGCCTAATCTTTTAATCGTTCTTCTGGCTTGAGCCAATTCTTCAGGAGTATATTCTGGCCGGTCAAATAAAGGCCAGGTACCATTAAGAATTCCTTCTGCCTCTTTATATTCTTCTCCTATTTTGATGGCCCAATTGAAGATAGTTTTTTGAAGAGGACTTCCTTTCTTAACATTATCTATAATTCCCTTATAAACGCTTTCCCAAATTCGAGGGACACTGCACATAACAGTGGGTTTCTCTGCTTTTAGGTCTGGCAGAAGGACTTGTTTAAAGGGTTTACTGTAAGCAGTTGAAGCACCCACGCGCAGAGCACAATATTCTACTATCCGTTCATAGACATGCCAGGAGGGTAAAACTGATAAAAAATTATCCTCTTTATTTATGGTAATGGCTATGGGAGCGTTTATGGCATTATGCATAAAATTAGAATTAGTAAGCATAACCCCTTTCGGGTCAGAAGTAGTTCCCGAGGTATAGATTATAGTTGTTAGGTCATCAGGTTGGCTACTTTTGGCTATCTCCGAAAAGGAAGCATCTCCCTGTGCCAACAAATCTTCACCAATTTTATTTATCTTTTCAAAGGAATATATTTTATGGGAATGAGTTTTATTATATTGTCCGTCTATTACCACCGCTCTATTCATAAGACTCTTTTTAACGGAATCGGCTGTATCTTTAGAGCGAGTCTCCTTTATGAGATTTTCTATATTTTTTTCCAGGTATTTTTCTAAGAATTTTTTAACTTCAGCGGATAAGAAGATATGTTTATTTTTATTTTTTATCAATAATTCTATTTCAGATTTTAATTTTTTGCTTATTTCTTTGTTTTCTTCAAAACTAATAGGAATAGTCCATTCCGGGGTATCTTCTTTTTCGGAGAAAACCTTAACTTTGTCATAGAGGATGATATTTTTTATTTTAGGAAGATCTTTAGCGATTTTATAAAAATTAGAAAATTGCCTTTCTCCTTCCAGTATAACAGCTTTAGCATCTGAATGGTTGAGTTTAAAGTAGATATCTTGAGGCGAGCTGGCTCCGCTGCAGGGAACATCAACAGCACGTAAGCCAATAATTGCCATATCAGCTATAATCCATTCAAAGCGATTATCACTGACCAGCCCCACATGGTCAAATTTTTCTATTCCGATACCAAGCAATCCTGTGCCAAAAATTTCTACATTTTTATAAAATTCTTGATAAGTAATTGGTGTAAATTTTCTATCTTTTTTTATTTTAAAAGCAGTTCTA
>DPXH01000158.1:3334-7090 GCA_003527405.1 Candidatus Sediminicultor tertius
CCCCCCACAATCTTTATTATATAACTATTAGTTAATATTAATAGTAGTTATTAATACCAAGTATATATATAAATTTTAAAAAAGTCAAATTGTAAATTAGTCGTTAGTGAATAGTGAATAGTCGTTAGTATTAAATACAAGATAAAATAATTGACCAATTGACCTATTAACCAATTCACCAATTAAAACCACAAGATACGAGATACGAATTAGGGCTTACGGAAAAAGGAAATTCCTATACAGTTAAATTATAGCATCAAGTATCGAGTTAAGAAAAAAATACAAAAAAACCATTTATTTCGTAGGACAGGCGACCCGCCTGTCTAATTGTTTAGTTGGTAAAGAGAATAAAAAGAATAAATTTAAAATAAATTAGTCGTTATTGAATAGTGAATATAATCTAGCGTGGAGCGTTTAGCGTAGAGGATACAGTGATAAGTAATGAGTAATTAGTGACAAGTTACGAGTTTCAAACTTGGAAAAAAGAATTAGGGGTACATTGCTGCGCTCTATAAATAAACTGACTGATTGATAAGTTAAATTCAATTGGTTAATTAGTTAATTGGGGGATCGGCTAATTGATATTAACTGGTAAACCGGTTAACCGGGTAACTGGATAACTAATTCTTAACGAGATACAATTCACGAGATACGAGATACGAATTAGGACTTACGGGAAAAGGTAATCCGTATACAATTAAATTATAGTATCGAGTTAAGAGAGAGAAAAGATAGGAAAAAGTAACCTTATTTTGCCGAGATAAAAAATATTTTAAAAAAAATTTATTGAAAAGAAGGATTTTATAAAATAATATAGAATAAAGTATAAAAGGGCTAATAAGAAAGATAGAATATTGGTTATTTTTATAAATTCTTTTCTATATTTAAAAAACTATGGTATAATTATATCAAAATATTTTGCTAAAAATAGATTCACTTTTATTCTTTTAGGGAGAAAGGGTTCGTGCGGATAATATCTATTGCTAATCAAAAAGGCGGAGTGGCAAAGACTACTACTACCATAAATTTAGGAGCAAGCTTAGCATCATTAGGGAGAAAAGTGTTATTAATCGATTTAGACCCTCAAGCCCATACTACTTTAGGATTGAGTTTTGAACCGGATACTTTATCTAAAACCATATTAAATGTTTTAGAACCTCATCGCTCCAAGAATAAATTGCCATTAGAAGAAGTAATTATAAAATTAAAGTTAAATAATGAAAATAATTTATTTTTAGCTCCTTCTAATATTGATTTTGCGAGTGCAGAGTATAAGCTTATTGACCAAATAGGCAGAGAAGATTTTTTAAGTGCGAGCATTAGGGAATGCAAAGTCCCTTTTGACTACATTCTTATTGATTGCCCTCCTTCTTTGGGAATCTTGACTGTAAATGCCTTAAAGGCTTGTGATGAAGTTATTATCCCTATGCAGCCACATTATTTTGCTCTTAGAGGCATAGAAGAATTTATAGAGACAACTGAGATCGTACGGAAGAATTTAAACCATTCTTTAAAAATAAATATTTTAATTACCATTGCTGACACAAGAAGCAATTTAGCCAAGGAAGTTATAAGTGAAATAAAACAATATTTTAGTGATAGGTTATTTAAAACGATAATAAGAAAAAATATAACCTTAGTAGAGGCGAGTAGCCAGGGTACGCCGGCTCTACATTATAGCCCCAATTCTCACGGGGCTGTTGATTATTATAAATTAGCTCAAGAGGTGATATCTTTTGAAAAAGAAGAGATTAGCGCGGGGATTCAGTAAAATTATAGATTATAAAGAAGAATTAATTAGGGACACTTCAGGGGGAATTAACGAAAGAGTTGAAATTCAGAATAAGGAAGAAGATGAATTTTTCAGTAAGCCCATAAGCCCTCCCCAAAAAGATGTAGATAAATTTGTAAACATTAAAGTAGTTGGCATTGGAGGAGGAGGGAATAATGCTATTCGGGAAATGACTCTACAAGGCATGAGTAATCTTAACCTAATTGCTATAAATACAGATTTACAAGCCCTATCCTTATCTCAGGCCGGACAAAAAATTCAAATTGGTAAATCTCTAACCAATGGTTTAGGAACCGGAGGTAATCCCGAATTAGGCAAGAAAGCAGCCGAAGAAGATAAGGATAAGATTTCTAAGGCCATGGAAAATGCAGATATAATTTTTATTACCGCTGGTATGGGAGGAGGAACGGGAACCGGAGTTGCTTCGGTTGCAGCAAAGATAGCAAAACAACACGGTATTCTAACCATAGGAGTAGTAACTAAACCTTTCGCTTTCGAAGGTAAAAAGAGAAAATTGCAAGCAGAAGCCGGAATAGAAGAATTAAAAAATGAAGTAGATGCTTTAATTACTATTTCTAATGACCGTTTATTAAAAATTATTGCTAAAGATACTTCTATGAAAAATGCCTTTGAAATGACCGATAGAGTATTGTGTCAATCTGTCCAGGCTATTGCGGACCTGATTACCATTCCCGGATTAATAAATTTAGATTTAGCTGATGTGAGAACAGTAGCAAAAGACGCTGGTCTATCCTTAGTAGGCATTGGAACAGGTAAAGGGAAAAAGAAAGCAGCTGCTGCAGCAAAAATGGCTATTTCCAGTCCCTTATTAGAAGTATCCATAAAAGGAGCAAAATCATTATTGATTAATGTCACCGGCGGTTTGGATATGAGCTTGTTTGAAGTAAACGAAATAGTTGATATCATATCTAAAGCAGTTGGGCAAGATACAAATATTGTTTTTGGGGCAATTATTGATGAGGAAATGCAGGACGAAATAAGGGTATCTGTCATTGCTACAAAGTGCGAAGAAAATATTGAAGAAGAAGAAGAGAAGGAAGCAGCAAACAAAAAAGAATTATTTAAAGAAAATTATATAGAAAAAGAAAATCTGAAAGTAGAAGATAAATTTAGAATTAAAGATCAATTGATAGATGATAAAGACTTGGAAATCCCTGCCTTTTTAAGGAAAAAGATGAAAGGGAATTTACCGAAAGATTCTTCAAAGCCGAAAAAGACCTTATTTTAAAAATCTATTTTTAATTGAAAAATCGAAAAGTAAACCAAAGGTGCCTGGCACCTTTGGTTTACTTTTGCAGACTTACCCCCGTTTAAAATAAATTTTGGTGCAATTATTCTTATGAAAAAGGCAAAAGCTCGACAGCTTTCTTTTATTACTTATGAAGCTTCCCAAAAAATCAAAAAAGATGATCCTCTGAAGATTATTTTTGAATCCATAGACTGTAGCTTTATTTATCCTATAATCAAAGATAAATACACCACCGATAGAGAATTAGTTTATGATCCGATATCTCTATTTAAAGCCCAACTTTTAATCTGGTTAGGTGAAGTAAAATCAAACCGAAGATTGGCTGAGAGCTTACAATTTGACTCGCGTTTTTGTGTCCTTTGCGGTTTTGATAACTTTCTTAAAACCCCCGCTCATTCTACTTTTTCCTGCTTCAGAAAAAGAATGGGAAAAGATATTTATTATAAAGTCTTACACCGTTTAATAGCCCAAACAGTAGTTGCCGCCACAATAAATAAAATAAATATAAACAGTAGTATAGTCCATATAATAATACATTCTAATAACGGAAAAAAGAAAAGTTGCAATTGTAGTGGCAGCAGGTGTAAGTATAATAAAAAACAAAAATCTTCTAAAGATAATACTAATATAAAATTAATTACTAAAAACTTTGTAGCTCTCGGATTCAAAGCAAAAATGGTGATTAATGCAAGTA
>DPXH01000160.1:0-1064 GCA_003527405.1 Candidatus Sediminicultor tertius
AAAGTATGCCCTATGCTAAAGTAAGTTTCACCTTCTCCTTCTTCATTGATACCATAGTCTAATCTAATTGGTCCAAGAGGAGTATCAAAACGGATACCTACTCCCCGGCCAAATTTTAAATCTTCTAAATTAATGCTTTGTTCAATCTCCCAAGCTTGACCCCAATCTGCAAAAAGCACTGCCTGGAAATTTTCAGCTAAAGGAAATCTATACTCTACATTAAATACCAAAGACTTATCCCCGGAAAATTCACCTAAACTATAGCCTCTTAGGCTATTCATCCCCCCTACCTGATATTCTGCAAAAGAAGGTAAATCAGTATCAGCTATACCGCCCATTGCCCGAAGAGCCAATACTCCTTTACTTAAATTGCTAGTTATCTTTTTCACGCTGCCAATATCGACTACGTCTTCAATGAACTTGGTAGAAATATAAGCCCTAAGAGTTAAATTGTATTTAGTAAAGTCATAATCTCCTCCCAAGAATCCTCCTGCTTTTTCCAAAGAAAAACTATGATACCAACCGGAAGTAGGTTCAAATACATTATCCCGGGTATCATAAGAAAAAGTAGGCACAAGGCTATTAGTCAACCCTTCATTAGTATCTTCAGGCAGGGTTCCGGAAACCAGGTCATAGGTTACTCTCTCGCTCTTTAATTCTAATCCTAATTTAACTGAATCAGTTATTTTTCTTCCCAAAATTAGCCTTCCTCCCAGCCTTTCTTCATCATATTCAGCAAGGATTACTTCTTCTTCTTTATCTTCTTTGTGATTTATAGTATCATATACTTCAAAACCAAGAGAAGTAGGTGTGTCCCCCAACCAGGGTTCAAGGAAAGAAAGTTTATAAGTAGTCCGACCACCCAGTTCTACCTTGGCCTGTACTTTTTGTCCTCCCCCAAAAAGGTTATTTTCCTCGTAACTGGTAAATCCCATAAAACCTTCTTCGGAGTTATATCCTGCTCCGATACCGAATTTTCCGGTATTTTTTTCAATTACTTTTACCACTAAAACTATTGTATCTTCTTCGGCTCCCGGTTCCAATTTCATACTTACATCTTCGAA
>DPXH01000160.1:1377-3921 GCA_003527405.1 Candidatus Sediminicultor tertius
ATCCTAAGTTATAAATTTTCTGCAGGGATTTTTTTACTTTCTCAAAATTGAAGAGGTCACCGGGTTCAATATCAATTTCTCTGGTAATTACCTTTTCTTTGGTCTTGTCATTACCTTCAATTACTATCTTTTCCAGTCGGCCTTCGGAAATGTTTATCCATAATTTTCCTTCTTCATCAAAATTAATATCTTTAATATTAATTAAAAGATACCCACGGTCTTTATAGAGTTGAGAAATACGCTCAAGGTCGTTCTTTAATATCTTCTGGCAAAAAATTTGCCCTTCTTGCAAAACCATTACTTCTCGCATCTCTTCTACGGAGACTACGGTATTGCCTTCAATATTGATCTCTTTTATAGGCAAGTTCTCTATTACTTCAAAAACTACTTTGTAACCGTCTCTGAATGATTCTAATTTTATTTTAACATCTTTAAAATAACCCAGATCATATACCGCTTTTAGATCTCTTTCTATATTTTCTTTGGAAAATACGTCTCCCAGGTTGGAAGCGATTTGAGAAATTATTAAATCCATAGAAATATTATCATTCCCCTGTACTACTATAGCAGTAATCTTTCCTTGATTGTTTGCCTGAGCCTGGACTAAATTTAAACTACTTAAAATAAATATTAAAGTTAAAATTCCAAATATAAGTATCTTGCTCCATTTGTTCTTTCTCACTTTTTATTCCTCCTTGATTGGGGGTCAGGTCTCAACATTTGACATAACTCACTCCTAAACAAGACAGCCAAAAATGTTATGTCAAATGTTGAGACCTGACCTATTTTATTTTATTAAAATTCATATTGTAATTCAAATTTTAATTCAAATTGACCATCTTGTGAACCTACTGAACCTATTTGAGTACTTAAAGTCAGGTCATTTTCAAGTTTATATTCTAATTCCAGGTCACCTATTCCCATTTCAAATAAAGGCGCAGAATAGGATAAATAAAAATTTTCTGAAAAATACTTTCCTATTTTAAAGGCTAAGGTTTCTAAGGCAAAGCCAGGAAAAAAAACTAAATCAGAACCCTCTTCCTTTTTAAAGATTGTTTCAATTTTAAATTCATCCAAACCTAAGGAATTAGCAATTTCATCTTCTATTTGGTTTAAAAATCTTATGCTCAATCCTTGGGCAATCAAATTAATCATTTCTTCTTTTAAAATTGTTTCCATTTCTCCCTCGATCAAACCGGCATAGTTTTTATTAAACATTAAAAGAGAAATTATCTCGCTTTCACTCAAGAGAGGAGAGGAACTAAAAGCGATTATGGGTTGAGCAAGAATTCCACTTATGTTTACAAAAACATCTATGTCATCAATTTCAGTCTTTGCTCTTAGATCTAAAATCATATCTTCCCCTGTAGAATCAACAAATATTATTTTACCATCAGATACCCTGAACCTCTTATCTAAAAAGGTAACATAGCCCTGTTTAATCTGTAATCCCCCGTTTAATTTGGGAGCAGATAGAGCTCCTTGAACTTTTACGCTTCCCGCTAATTTCAAATTAAAATCGCTGGTTTTAGCTATAAGATGATCTAAAATTTTTACCTCAAGATCGATGTCTCCTTTAAGGTCAATTAATTTAGATAAAAGCTCGGATGAGTTTAAAGGGATATCTTTATTGTTCTCTTCCCAGTTAAATTCTCCCTGAGAAAGAGTTAGGATTCCTTCTATGTGGGGAGAGGTAAAGGGACCGGTTAACTTTACTTTCAAATCGGCCTGGGCCTGGAAAATATCCTGGTATAGAATTTCCTCCTTATTACTCCATATATTAATGTTTAAATCCTGAAGTTGCAAATTTTTTAAAGCAAATTCTCCGGAAGTATAAATCCTGTATTGGTCAATCTGGAAATTCATATCTTCTATCTTAACTAAATTATCTTCTACCCGGAGCGATACATTTAAGCCATTAATTTTGGCCGGTAATTCATAAAGTTCTACTTCTCCATCTGTAAGGACAATACTTCCATTTAAAATCGGTTGATTTAAAGTTCCGGAAAGTTCTAATTCAGCATTGGTTAAGCCCTGGAGCTGTTTAATATCTTCTTTGAAGAACATACTAATAAAACTTAAATCAGCATTTTCCAAAGTAAGGATAAAGTCTATGGGGATATCGGATAAACTTGAGGCAACTTTTTCCTTGCCAATAGAAGAAAACTGATAAGGAATCTTGCCCTTTCCTTTTATTTGATGACCTTCTTTATCCAAAACAAATTGTTTAACCTCCAGGATATCCTGGTTATAGAGGGCTTCAAAAGTAAAATTATCAAAAATAAAATCCTGGAATTTACCCTTTTCCACCTTTGCCGAGAAAGATATATCGGGTGAGTCAATATCTCCCGATGCTTCTGCATCAAAACTCACCAGACCTTTAATTTCATCTTCTATACCAAAAAGATTAGATAATTGGCTCAAATCTACATTATCTGCTGAAAGATGAATATCTAAATTTTTATTATCCTCATCAAGATTAATCCATCCCCCGGCTGTAAGCTCCCCTTTTCTTTGGCTCAGTTTTAGCTGATTAATCCTTAC
>DPXH01000160.1:4289-6955 GCA_003527405.1 Candidatus Sediminicultor tertius
TCTAATTGGGCATCTTCAATCAAGGCTGATAGATATAGGTCAGGGGAAGCATAGTCACCTTTTATCTCCAGAGAACCCGTGGCTTTTCCTCTAAATTTATTTATTAAATCTGACTGTACAAAATTTGATACTAAATATGAGATATCTTGATTTAGGAAATTGACTCTCAAGTTTAAGGGCAAATCTTCTTTCAAATTTATTTCTCCCTGGGCATAGAGCTGGGTTTTCCCAAAATTTAAAACCATATTTTCAATTCCTATCTTATCATCTTCTAAAACAAAGATAAGATTCCCGGATTCTGCTTTAAGGCTAACTAAATTAATATCTTTTAACCCTAAATCACCGTGTGCATTTAGTTTAGGCCAAATGCCTTCAATGATAATTTCTCCTTGGGCCAAACCGGATAAGGGAAAAGTGTAATTAAAAAGTTTTGCCAGATAGTTTATATCTGCCTGTTCCACCTTTAAGGCAAAGCTCGTTTCAATATCTTTATCTTTTTCCTCAGAAAAAACAAGATTCCCCTTGCCCTTAAAGGCAATACCTTCATTTTTAAAAACAAGCTCATCCAGCTTTAACCTGTTGTTCTGATAATCTATCTTTCCTTCCAGGTAATCAAAAGGCAATCCGGATATCTGTCCTTTTTCGGCTTCAATTTTACCTTTAATCTTTAAATTATCGGGTAGGCCGATCAATTCACCGGTAAAATTAGCCAATCCTTTAATCTCTTTGAAATTTAAGATTTCTCCCGGTTCTTCTAAATTAATTCCCACGGTATTTACTTTTAAATTCAGATAATTATTTTCAGCGATTATTCCTGCTGCTTTTAAAGAAAGGATTCCTGTTTCATTTTTAATCTTTGCTTCAGTAGAAATATTCACTTTCTCGCCTTGAGCGGCAATCCCTCTAATCTCAACTTTTCCCGATAATAACCCCTTTTTCAGATAATCCAAATGAAAGGATTTTAGAAAATCGCTTTCTACGTCTAACTGAGCAAGGTTAAATAAAAGGTCATATTCGGATAGTTCGCCCTTCAATATAATCTTGCCTGTACCCTCAATAAGGCTTTCTCCAACCTCCGCTTTCATGTTCTGAAAATAAAAACCATCCCGGTCGTAATTAAATTCTGTCTCTAGGAGGGAAAAATCATACCCTTGGATCTTCCCTTGTTCGGTTAGCAATTCACCCTGCACCTGAAAAATTTCCTCTGAACCACTTACTTCAAATGATAGGTTAGACTTGCCTTCAGCTTGAAATTCTTGAGACAGAGACATATGCTCTTTTAAGCCCTCTTTTAGGTCGCTTAATTTAAAATCATCTGATTTAACCTTCATATGGTAATTAAATACATCAATGTAAGTAAGACTACCGGTTAGGGTAAATGGGGAATTCTTATAAAGTGCGGTTACCTTTTCTATTATGGTTTCTTTAGAATCAAAAGTCGCTGAACCCTCAGCTTGTTTGAGTTCTATACCGTCTAAAAAATCCGGGGATAGATCGACATCTCTTGCGGAGGCCTGGCCATACCATATAGTTTCTCCTTTAGTAGTAACTAAATCATTGGCCAGGTGGAGATTTAAATCAAACAGACCTCTTTTTAAATTGAAGGGTTTAGTCTCCGCAAAATAATATTGAAAGTGAGTAACATCGGCATCTTTAAAATTAAAATCGAGAGAATAATCTGCTCTATCTTTAAAAAAATATCCTTTTAGGGCAAGAGGGGAATTATCTTCTTCCCTCAAACCTGAACAATCAAATTCAACTTTGGGCAAATTTTCCAGATAAAAATAACCATTTAAAGATTTTACTTTAGTTAAAAGGCCACTTTCTTTGGTTGTCTGGTAATCTATATAATCCAGATTTCCATCCTGAAAGTTCACTCTATTCACTATAATGGATAAATCATCACCATTAAAATTAAACTTCTCTATAAAATCAAAGACTCCCTGCTTATCTCTAACCAAAGTCATCCGGGGTTTTACCAGGGTAATCTCTTCAACAATCAGGGGTGCCTCTCTCTTTAAAGCAGAAAAAATATCCAGATCATAATTAACAATTATTTCTTCAGCTTTAAAAATTTGATCCTTATCAAGCAATGATCTGTTTTTATATACCTTAAAATCTGATAAAGTTATCGAGCTAAGAGAATAATTTTTTACTTTCCCAATATAAATTCCCCGATCAATGGAATTCTCCATCCTAGAAATTATCTGGTTTTTTATCTCATTTTTAGCCTGATTACTCCGAATAGCAAAATATCCTCCCGCAATTAGAACAACAAGAATTAGGGTAATCAATATTATTTTTGGAAAGGATTTTTTTGATTTTTTCTCAGACATGTAATAATTCTCCGAATGAGTTAGTCGTTAGTCGTTAGCAAAGAATACAAAAAATAGTTTATGGTTGTCAGTTTATAGTTTTTAGATAAGATGTCAATTCTGATAAATCAGAAGTCATAATACCTTTATAGGCAGACGAGAAGCCTGTCCTACGATTTGATCTTGTTTCTTATATTCTATAACTGGCCAACCGGGTAACTAGGTAACTAATCTCCTCTACGCTATCTTATCTCTTTGCTATATACTAAATACTAACGATTATTCACTAAATACTGATTCATTATATCATATATTTTATGTGGGTTAAATTAATTTTTTAAGATTTGTTTT
>DPXH01000160.1:7329-10281 GCA_003527405.1 Candidatus Sediminicultor tertius
TTTTCATCTTCTTCCATACTGCTAAGGCTTCTTCGGGAGTGTTTACTTTTACATCACCAAAGACATGAGGATGCCTTCTGACGAATTTTTTTATCGCCCCGGTCAGTACATCGGAATAAGTAAATAAACCTTTTTCCCGGGCAATTTCAATTTCCATAAGTATTACCATCAGCAGGTCACCCAATTCTTCACACAGATTATCCTTACATTTAGACTTAACTGCTTGGGAAACCTCTTCCGCTTCTTCTAAAATATTGGGAGTCAGAGATTCTAAGGTCTGCTTTCTATCCCAAAGGCAGCCTTTCGGTCCCCTCAATTTAGCAATAATGTCCATCATTTCTGCAAATAGTTCTTTCTCTTTTTCGTACATTTTTCCTCCGTGTTAATTAGCGTATAGCGTACAGCGTTTAGCGTATAGTTAAAAGCTTAAAACTAAAAGAAAAACATAAACCATAATTCAAAACCCATATAGCGTATAGCGTACAGCGTATAGGCTAAATCAATAAACTAAAAGCTTAAAACTTAAAGTTAAAAACTATAATTTAAAACTCGAAACTTTTTTCGTGCAAAATATTACTTTTAATGTAGGGGTCGGATTTATCCGACCCGTGTTTTGCGGGCTTGATAAATCAAACCCCTACAACACATTACTCATTTCGGGCAGACACAAGGTCTGCCCCTACATATTATATATTATTATTTTCTTCACGCGATACGAATTTGTCTTCTTTCTCTTTGTTTTTCTTTTCTTTGCTATATACTATATACTCGATACTATATACTGTCTTCATTTCGCCAAGTGCATTACAAATTCCTTTAAAAATTTCAAAATTTCTGAAGATTTAATTCCGGAAAGGTCAATTTTAGAAATTCCGGACAATCTATGTTCTTCCTTTATTAACCTTTGCTGATAAAAAGAAGGCAGCCTGCTTAATTTTGCTTTTATCTTATCGTTCTGCAAATACCTAATAATTAACTTCTTTTCCTTTACCACCAGGGAACCAATGCCTAACTTTCTTAAAAATATCTTCAGATATATTATCTCAAATAAATTCCTTAGCTCCTGAGGATAAATTCCATATCTGTCCCTCAGCTCCTCTTTTGCCCTCTCCAAATCTTCTAAATCTTTGATCTCAGCCAATTTCTTATAAATTAAGACCCTCTGTTTTAAATCAGGAATGTAGCCTCCGGGGATATAGGCATCTATCTTTATGTCGATAACCGGGGTGATATCTTCTTTCTTTTCCTTCCCTTCTTCTTCTTCCCGTAATTCCTTAATCGCTTCTTCTAATAAACGGCAATAAAGATTGAATCCCACCTCGCCTACCGAGCCGTGCTGTTCTTTACCTAATAGATTCCCCGCTCCCCGAATCTCTAAATCCCGCATGGCTAATTTAAAACCGGAGCCTAACTCGCTGAACTCCTTAATCGCCTGTAATCTCTTTTTTGCGGTATCAGAAATAGAGCGATAGGAAGGATAAAGAAAATAGGCATAGGCACGGCGGTCAGTCCTCCCCACTCTCCCTCTTAACTGGTAAAGCTGGGATAAGCCGAATTTGTGGGCATCATCGATAATAATGGTATTCACATTGGGAATATCCAGGCCAATCTCAATGATGGTAGTACAGACTAAGATATCATATTTCTTTTCTAAAAAATCAATCATTATATCTTCTAACTGCTCTTCTGCCATCTGTCCATGAGCAATTCCGATTCTGGCCTGAGGAAAGAGCCGATTCAAATCCCGGGCTATTTTCTGGATACTCCTTACTCGATTATGGACAAAGAATATCTGACCCTCTCTGTCCAATTCCCTTCTTATAGCATCTGATATCATTTTATCATCTCTTTTGCAGATATAAGTAGCGATAGGAAATCTATCCTCGGGAGGAGTATTTATTACACTTAAATCTCTGACTCCGATAAGCGACATATGCAGAGTGCGGGGGATAGGAGTGGCAGTCAGAGTAAGAGAATCAATGCTTTCTTTTAATTTTTTTATTCTTTCTTTATGAAGAACTCCGAAACGCTGCTCTTCATCAACGATTAACAAGCCTAAATCCTTAAATCGGATATCATTTTGGATTAACCGGTGGGTCCCTATAATAATATCTACCTTCCCTTCTTCCAACTCCTCGATAACTTTTTTCTGTTCCTGTTTGGTTCTAAAACGGGAGAGCATATCTATATTTATAGGAAAAGGGTTCATTCTTTCCCGAAAAGTATCATAATGCTGTTGAACCAGGATGGTGGTAGGTGCTAAAATCGCCACCTGCTTTCCATCCAATACCGCTTTAAAGGCAGCCCTTATGGCTATCTCTGTCTTACCATAACCTACATCTCCGCAAACCAATCTCTCCATTGGTTTGACGATTTCCATATCAGCTTTTACCTCAGATAAGGCTTGCAGTTGATCATAAGTCTCTTCAAAGGGGAAAGACATCTCCAGTTCTTGCTGCCAGTTATTATCTTTGGAGAAGGCGAATCCCCTGATCTCCTTACGGGCAACGTATAAATTATAAAGCTCCCGGGCTAATTTTTGAATTGACCTTTTTGCTTTTCCTTTAGCCTTCCCCCAGGAGACTCCTCCTAAACGGTAAATCTTAGGAGTTTTATCTTTGATGCCGATATATTTATGTACTAAATCAAACTGGTCTACCGGGACATACAGTTTGTCCCCTTGGGCATATTCGATTAAAAGGTAATCCTGCTTTACTCCTTTAACGGTTAAATTTACCATCCCTTTATATTTTCCTATGCCATGGTCAATATGTACTACATAATCTCCGGGAGAGATATCCATTGCAGTGGAAAAGGGTTCGCTCTTACGTCTGGTTAATCTATATCTTTTATTCCTTTCCTTGCCAAATATTTCCTGGTCGGTTATAAAAACTGTTTTGAGATTGGGAAGCCTGAATCCATAATTTAGGTAACCATAAGAAATGAAGATGG
>DPXH01000160.1:10652-11732 GCA_003527405.1 Candidatus Sediminicultor tertius
TCCCCTTTCTTCTAATATCTCCCCTAAGCGCTGGGCCCGTCCTTCATTCCTGACCAGAATAATAATATGCTGTTTTTCTTTCTGCCATTTTTCTAAATCTTTAGCAAATAGATCTAAATTTCCAAAATAAGAACTGACTTCCTGTCCTCCGAAAATAAACTCTCTGGTATTTTCTTCGTTTTCCTCCGGAAGATAAGTGAAATTAATTATTTTTTTAGATTTTAGCTTATTATATATCTCGGAATAGGTGATGAAATAAGAAGCCGGCGAGAAGATTAATTCCCTTTTATCCTTCTCAATTTTTTGGTAAATTTCTTCAACTTCTTCCTGAAACTCTGCCTCTTTTTCTTTAATTGATTCCGATTCATTTTGTATTACTATCAGGTCCTCGGGAAGATAATCGAATATAGTACTGTAATTATAATTAGATGAACTATCGGCAATTAATTCCCGGGAAGGAAGAAGAGTATAATCTACCAGTTTAAGTATCGATCTTTGGGTGTTCAAATTAAAATACCTGATCGATTCTATCTGGTCTCCGAACAATTCTAAGCGAAGAGGATTCTCGCTGGTTACCGGGAAAAAATCGATAATCCCTCCCCGGCTGCTAAATTCACCTTTTTCTTCGACTATCTCTACCGACCGATAATTTTGGTCTAAGAGAATTTTTAAAAAATCGTCTTTCTTTAAGACATCTCCCACTTTTAATTTCCAACTGGTCTTTTTAAACTTTTGGGGGGAGGCTAATTTGGGCAGGAGAGCTTTAATATCAGCAATTAAAATAATTCTATTTTTGTTCCAACCGCTCGCGGAAAGGCGTTTCAGAATATTAATTCTTTGCTGGATTATTTGGGGGTCGGAACTGATGTCTTCGTAAGGAAGGACATCAAAAGAGGGGAAAAGAAAAATATTTTCTTCCTCACTTTTAGGTTTATTTAAAAAAGTGCTTAAATCCTGGTATATCTTCAAGGCATTTTCCTGAGTATCGGTAATAATGAGGTAAGATTTTTTTAATTCTTCTCGTAAGGCTAAGGCAGAGATAAAGAAAGAACGGGCACTATCCTTCAGGCCGGAAAGTAA
>DPXH01000013.1 GCA_003527405.1 Candidatus Sediminicultor tertius
TCAAGTCTTCTGTTCTTGCCAATTGCCTCTATGTCTGCTAAAATACTGTTAAAGCCGTTTTTATGGTTCTTGAATTTAAGGGGTTTCCTTAATTCCAGACCACGATAATCAACGAACCGTGCCCACTGTGTTTTCTTGGCGATATCTACTCCAACTATTAGTGTGCTTGGGGTTATGGCTTCTAACTTTTGAATACTACGATTTTTCATTTACTTAAGACCTCCTGATTACTATAATTTTTGTGCGTTTCTAAGGCACACATCAATCATAGCAGGAGGTTTTTTAATTTTCAAAGTCCATTTTCACGCATTACAGGAATGCTTAAGCAACAGTTTAAATTTATGTAAATGATAAGTCTGTTCACTTATTAAAATATTTAGCCTTAACAATAACCAAGGTGGGTCTACCATGTCAGATCACCAATGTAAGCGGTTACATTATTTACTAAACAAAGAATATTTTTTTAAATATATTAACTTATATAATGCAGTCTAAATATTTAATATAAATTAATAGAGAGGATCCTAAAATTATTAGCAGGGGCTTTTATACTAAGTTCATTTTGATTTATTGCAAAAGGACTTCTTGTACCGCCAAAGATATCCTTTATTTTTAGCCTTTCCCCTGTTTTAATTTCAGGAAGGAAAATATTAATTTCCTCGTTTTTGGATGAATTATTAAGAGCTACAATTATTTTTTCTTCATTTAATTGTCTTGAGAAACAATAAAGGTTGTCACGCTGATACAAGGGTTTAAAGTTACCTCTTCGTAAAGCCTGACTTTCCCTCCGAAGTTTAATTATCTTTTTGTAAAAATTTAGTAAATCAATATCTTGTTGATTTTTATCCCAGATCATTGTCCTTCTACAATCTGGGTCTTCACCACCCATCATACCCACTTCATCGCCATAATAAATTACCGGAGCACCGATATAAGTCATTAAAAAAATTAAAGCAAGTTTCATTTTTTTAACATCCCCGACACATAAAGTTAAAAACCGGGGCACATCGTGACTGTCTAAAAGATTGAACATAAAAAGATTTGTCCAATCTGAATAGGTTTGTCGAAAACTATAAAGTTGCTGATTAAATTCCTTAGCATCTATAACTTTTTTGATAAAAAAATCTATAATTAAATCTCGTAATTTATAATTCATCACGGCATCGAGGGACTTGCTTTTAAACCAAGAGGTAGCAACTCCCATAACTTCTCCCATTACATAAGCATCTTTTTTAACCTCCTTAGCTGCTTCCCTAATTTGCTTTACAAAACTCGGATCCATATATTCTACGGTATCCAATCTCCAACCATCAATATCAGCTTCTTTAATCCAGTATTTAACTACTTTTAATAAATACTCTCGAACTTCAGGGTTATCGGTATTAAATTCTGGCATCAAAGAGCATCCCATCCAGCAACGATAGTTGGTCTCCGGATATTTAGTAATGGGAAATCCTTTTAAAGTAAACCAATTACAATATTTTGAATCTGAGCCTTTTTCTATTACATCTTGAAAAGCCCAAAAGGTATCTCCACAGTGATTAAAAACACCATCCAGGATTATCCGTATTTGACGCTGATGAAGCTCTTTCACCAATCTCTTTAAACTATCCTTATTCCCAAAGCTTGGATCTATCTCATAATAGTCAGTTGTATTATATTTGTGGTTAGAAGGTGATTTAAAGATCGGATTCAGATAGAGGGCATTTACTCCTAACTCTTCCAGATATGGCAACTTACGAATGATACCCTCTAAGTCACCGCCAAAGAAGTTATTCCTAGTCGGTATATCTCCCCATTTACATATATTTCTCGGATCGTTATCTAAATTCCCATTATAAAATCTATCTGGAAAAATCTGATAAAATACAGCATCTTGAACCCAATCAGGGGTTTTAAAATCCATTTTATTCTTTCACCCCCCCTCGAGTAAGTCCTGAAACAAGCTGATTCTGCAACAGTAAGAAAATCATCATAATAGGAAATGCTCCGATAATTGAAGCAGCTGCAAATGCACCCCACCTGGTAGAGTACTGGCCAGTAATAAAAAGACGTAAACCAACTGCTAAAGTATAATTCTCTTTACTACTTAAAAGTATACTGGCTAGGATAAAATCAGAATAAGTTCCGATAAATTGAAGAATAAAAATAACTGCCAATATTGGCCTGGCAAGTGGTAGAATTATACGGATAAAAGATTGAAAGTGAGTAGCACCATCAATCATTGCTGATTCCTCTAATGAATAGGAAATAGTATCAAAATAACCCTTCATTAACCACATATTAAACCCCATTGCTCCTCCTAAATATACCATAATAAGGCTAATATGCTGATTCAGCCCTAACCAGGAAATATATTTGCCAATATTTAGCAATAATAGATAAATAGCCACCATAGCTAACATCTGAGGAAACATTTGAACCAGAAGCAGACTCAAAAGACCAGTCCGTCTTCCTTTAAATCTAAATCTTGAAAAAGCATAGGCCCCCAAAGCAGCTAAAATTACTGTAAATAAAGCAGTAACCCCAGAAACCTTTACACTATTTAAAATCCATAACCCAAATGGATGTTGTTTATTGGTAAAGAATTCCACATAATGATTCCAGGTATAATTTTTAGGAATTAGACTCTGCCCTAGCAATGTATTAGCAGGATTTATCGAAGCAGAAAATATCCAGATAACGGGAAACATTGCAAAACCAATAACGGTCCAAATTAAAATATGTCTTCCAAATGCACCAACAGGGCTATGTTTCCTATACATTTTTACTGACCTCCTCTAATGCTCTAGTATAGTGGAAACCAATAGCACTAATAACAGCAATAATAATAAAAATTATCAGAGATACTGCGGAAGCTAAACCCCATTGATTTCCACGGGCACCCTCAAAGGCAAGTCGATAAGTATAGGAAATTAGTATATCTGTTGCACCAGCAGGGGTTCCCGCTCCTGGAATAGCAGGCCTACCTTGAGTAACCAGGTAAATAACGTTAAAATTGTTAAAGTTAAAAGCAAAAGAACCAATAAGTAAGGGCGCCAGAGAAACCAAAAGTAAAGGAAAGGTTATACTTTTAAATTGCTGCCACCTACTTGCCCCATCAATAGCAGCAGCTTCACCTAATTCAAAAGGTATGCTTTGTAAGGCTCCGAGAGTAATAATCATCATATAAGGAAATCCAAGCCATAAATTAACAACAACCACTGCTACCTTAGCCCAAATTGGGTGTTGTAGCCAGGGTATAATGACTTGAAATAAATTATTTAAAATTCTATTAATAATTCCTACTTCAGTATTAAAGAGACCACACCATATTAAACAAGAAATAAAGCCAGGAATAGAATAAGGTATAATTAATAAAGTTCTATATATTTTTCTAAGCTTCATATAAGGATCATTTAATATTATAGCAAGGGTTAATCCTAAAGCAAAAGTAGTTATTACGCTCAAAAAAGCCCAGAGAAAAGTCCAACCAAAAACCCTTAAGAATGGACCTGAAATTTGCGGACTTCTAATTAACTTGGTAAAATTTTTGAAGCCTATTTTCACCCTAAACCCAGGAGTTAATCTTTCTCCATCTTCAGAAATAAAATAGCCCTCAATGTCGTGATAGATTTTCCCATTTTCTAAATCCAATAATCTATCCAGAGAGGGATCAAATTGATATTTTTTATTACAAACTATAAACTCCGTAAGGTTGGCAAGTTTAATAATATACTCATCTTTTTTAAATCTTAAATTTTGAAGCTCATTTAGACTTTGAATAATCTGAATTTTATCTAACTTTTTATAATTATCAAATTGATCTATAATGCCATCTTTATCTTGATCGATAAATCTTGGATCAGAAAGATCCACTTTTACTATTATTTTTTTATTTTCGCAAAGATAAGCTTCCTCTTCAGGAGAGAACAAAATTATCTTTATCTCACCAGAATCATTCTTAAATGCCTGAAAAGTATAGCTAACACTATCTTTGGGAAAATAAACTTGGTTCTCAAATTGTTCTATTGCCTGTTCTTTATTTAAAATATGCCCTGTTCCATAATTTGTAAACGAAACGTAAATAGTATAAAAAATAGGATAAATCACCATAATTACAAGAAATATTAAACCAGGAACCATATATCTAAAAGGATAAGCTCTTTCTGAAAGAAAAATATAATTTATAATTATAACTCCTAAGCTAAGAATCCCTCCTACCCAGTAGTAGCCATCGAATATAATTGTAATAATTGACCAAATAGCTAAGGCATCTAATATACCTAAAAATATAATCTTTAAACTAATTGAAAACAAGGGCTTTTCCATTATTATCTCCATTTTAAATTAAGAATGGAACCAGCCTCCTTATTTAAAAGAAGGCTGGTGTTTTCTCTACTCTCCCTGTATAGCCTTTTTCATATGTTCTACAGCATCTTTCAAGGCTTGCTCCGGCCCTAATTTCTGATTTACAATAAGCTCAAGAGCATCTGCCCAAGCTCCCCAAACCGAAGCCATTTCTGGAATTTTAGGCATAGGTATTCCATCAGCAGCACTAATAGCAATCCCTTTTATATCTGGATTTTCAGATACTTCCTCTAATGCAGGTAAAAAAGCTGGAGGTCTATTTGCTCGTTCATATAACTTAAGCATTGTTTCTTTGGTAGCAACAAAGTCAATTAAAAAGGTTCTGGTTAATAGCTTATTTTCACTAAAAGCACTTACCATACACCCCTGTACACCTACAAAAGGCTTTGCTACTTGTCCATCAATGGTTGGAATTTTAGCTATACCATAATTTATCCCTGCTTCTCTAATCCCCTCAATTGTCCACGGACCAGCTATCATCATTGCTAATTTGCCTTCATTAAAAAGACCTATTACAGTCTGATAATCAGCTCCTGGAACCTCAATACCTTCTTGTACTAACCTAAGCAGAAGATTTGCACCACGAATAGCTCCTTCACTTGCCAGACCTATATCTAAGGGATTGGCAGTTCCATCCGGATTTTCACCAAATATATAACCACCAGTAGCACTTAACAAAGGAAAGGAATGATATGGGTCAGGCATTTGAATCAGAAAACCATATTCTCCCTTTTCTCTATTAGTTAATCCTTTAGCAATAGTGATAAGCTCTTCAAAAGTCGCAGGGGGTTCTGGTACTAAATCCTTGTTGTAAAAAAGAGCTACAGCTTCTGTGGCATAAGGAAGTCCATATAATTTACCGCCGTAAGTAAATGCCTCCAAGGAAACCGGAACAAATTTAGATCTTAACTCTGTAAATAAACTAATAGGTTCAAGAAGCCCGTTTTCTATTAGTTCGCCAATCCAGTCATGGGCTCCAATTATCAAATCCGCCCCCTCCCCTGCCGGGCCCGCAGTAGTTAATCTACGGTGGGGATCTCCAACTTCTTGGACTTCTACTGGAATGTTATATTTTGCAGTAAACTCCTTGCCCACCTCCTCTAAGACAGGTGCTCGATCTGCATCACACCAGATAAGAAGTTTCCCCACTTCAGAAGCGCTGGCTATACTTATCAAACCTATCAACATCATCAATACAAGAAAAACTGTCAAAAATTTCTTCATTTTATTTTCCTCCTTTAAATTTAAAAATATTTAATGAAACACCCAATTAATTATTCCTTAAATTTTCTTTTTACCACCCCCCTTTTTTTAAAATCTCTACTTTTCTTGTATGTGTTTGCTTTGCTTATATTTTATCTTCTATATATTTTCCTAATAAGTATGAGCTATAAACGTTCAAAAATTCTTACCTGAAGTGAAGATATATATATGGTCCCTTGTAATACTTCTCCTTCGGTTACAGACCGCCAATTTCCGGAAGGCAATTCAAATTTCACTGTTTCAGTTCCATTATTAGCCACAATCAGTATCTCACCTTTACCCTGTTCACCTCTAAAGAAGGAAAGTAAGTGACCTGTCCCGTAATAATCGCGAATTACACTACTGGTAAGGACGGGTGTTTCCTGGCGTAGTTGAGTCAATTTTTTGTAATGAGATATAAGACTTTCATCTGCGTTATCCCATTGAATGGGATAACGATGTGCGTCATAGAATTCCTTTTCACCTAAAATACCTCGCTCATCTCCTTGAAAGATTACCGGTGCTCCCGGCAGAGTATAAAACAGAGTGGAAAGTAGTTTTAATCTCTCTACTGCTTCAGGATTAGGCGAATCACCAAAATTACCTCCTCCTAAATCAGTAAGGATGCGTCCAGTATCATGAGAACTGACCAGATTAAAGCCCATACCAATAACATTCTCTCCATAAGCAGCAAAATAACGACTTAAATTAGCCAGAGTGCTTTCTCCGTCAATACTCCCTTTGGCAAAGTTTAGCAAGATATCCCGCCCTAAAGCATAATTCATCAAAGAATCGAACTGATCACCTTTCACCCAGGAAGGATCAAGTTGCCAGATCTCAGCAATAAGATAAGCATCTTCCCTTTCCATTTTGGCCAGCTGGCGCATTTCATTAAAAAACTCTTTGGCTTTAACTAATTCATTGGGTACATCAACTCTCCAGCCATCTGCTCCAAAGTTTAACCAATGACGTACTACTTTAAAGAGATACTCTTTTACCTCGGGATTACCGGTATTTAATTTTGGCAAACTCCCTACCCCCCACCAGGCCTCATAAGCACTTGGATCACCCGGAGTAAAAGGCCATTGATGAATAAAATACCAATCCCAATAAGGACTATCCTTTCCCTTCTTTACCACATCCTGAAAGGCCCAAAAACCTAAACCGGTATGGTTGGGAACAAAATCTAAAATTACCCGCATTCCTCTTTTATGTGCTTCGTTTAAGAGTTCCTGTAAATCCTCCTCGGTGCCAAATTTGGGACTCACTTTCAGATAGTCATGAGTATCATATCCATGGGCACTACCTGAATCAAAGATAGGATTTAAATATAAGGCAGTTACTCCTAGGTCTTTTAAATAATCAAGTTTCTCAATAATCCCAGCCAGGTCTCCGCCAAAATATTGATGACAGCAATGTTGAGTAGAAATAGGATCATTCCAATTGGCTAAAGACGGACCTCCTTCAGCCCATAGCTTATTCTGAGCCCATTGTCTATTAAATTGGAATTCATCACTCTTGAGAGCGAGTGAATCGTTTTTAGGATTTCCATTACAAAAACGCTCAGGGAAAATTTGGTAGATTATGCCCTGGCTTACCCATTTAAGTTGAGGAAAAGGGTCAATGCCATCAAAAAAGAAAGATTGGGAAGGATCTTCCGGTAGAGAAAATTCGGTACCCTCAATAGTATATCCTACAAAACGGTATTTCAGGGAATCTGGAAATTCCAGTGACAGGCGAAAAACTTCTCCGTATTCCCATTGTAGTTGTCTTTCCATAGGCCATTTACCTTCATCGGTAACCAAAAACACTTTCGCAACCTTATGAGGTGAGGTTTTTAACCTTATTACCAAATGTTCATCAGCAATACATAAATAAGCCGGGTCATCAGGATTATGCACGAGAACTACTCCTTCTGTAACATCTTCTTTAATTCTACATATTGCATTCTGGCCACCAAATCCATCATTAACATATCCTATTGCGCTCGGATCTACCTGACCTCCAGCCCGAGCAATAGACATATCCTGGGGCCACTTACCATTAATAAAAAATTTATACTGATACTCTCCCGGTTCTAAATCCACAGTGATACTCCAGGTGCCGTCAAGCTGCTTTTCCATAGGCCATTCTCCCCAGCTATTAAAAGAACCACGCAAACTTACTGAAAGTACTTCCTCATCTTCGAGGGGAATATAGGTAAAAGTAAATTCTGCTGCCAGTGCTAAATTAACTATGGTAAAGATTATTATTAAGCATAAAACATATCCAACAATAAATCTCCACATCTTTTTTAATCCTTTTTTTCAACTATTACCTTTGTTTATTTTTTATTTCTCCTGAAGACTTTCGTATTATCAACTGAGTAGGCAGTTCTACCTTTAGTGGTTCTTTTCCCTTTCTTTCTATTAGTTGTACTAATAAACTAATAGCGGTGGTCCCCATTTCAAAAATAGGTTGCCTAACTGTAGTCAAAGATGGTTCTGTATATGAAGCTAACTGAATATCATCAAAACCAATAAAGGCAATATCTTCTGGAATTCTTAAATCTTTTTCCTTTACCGCCTTCATTGCCCCAATAGCATCTAAATCGTTTGCCACAAAGACAGCGGTGGGAATTGATGAAGATTCTAAAAGTTTTCGCATCGCTTCATAACCGCTTTCCTCAGTGTTAATACTTTCCATAGTTAACTCTTTGCCATACTCAAGATTATGTTCTCTCAAGGCCTGAAGATAGCCTTCAAATCTCTCCTGATTAAAAATAAATTCAAACGAACCACCCAGATAGCCAATTTTTTTATGTCCCAGAACTGTTAAATAAGAAACCGCCTGGTAAGCTCCCTTCCTGTTTTCAGCATCAACATA
>DPXH01000014.1 GCA_003527405.1 Candidatus Sediminicultor tertius
GCTCTTCCGATCTCTCTACTTTTATAGTACGGTTGGCTTCCTCTATTTCGTTTCCGTTTGTCTCTCCCCTTAACATATCAGTTATCTCTTTTATGATTGACTTTCTGCTTCCGACCACACCTTTAACATCAGTTAAATTTAAACCAACTATACTTCTGATAGTTTCTGTGGTAATGTTTATTTCTCCCAAATCGGTTTTAATAGTTTGCATTAATTATCCCACCCCTTTTCCGTATCTCGTATCTCGTATCTCGTTAGAAAAAGAATTCTTGAATACTCATTTAATATCCTTAATTATTTGCTTCTTTACGAGATACGATTCACGATTCGCGAGATACGAATTTACTCTCTCTCTATGTATTTCTTCTCCCTGGTGTCTATTTTAATTACATCCCCTTCTTTTACAAACAAGGGGACCTGAATTATTGCTCCGGTTTCTAAAGTTGCCGGTTTAAGCGCACCGGACACGGTATTTCCTTTTACGCCAGGCATAGTTTTAATAACTTTTAAACTCATAAAATTTGGTAGTTCGGCACCAATCAGTTCACCTTTACAGAATATAATATCAACGTCATTACCTTCTTTTAATAAATCGGTTATTTCACTTATCTGTTCTTTGAATAGGGAAATTTGCTCATAATTTTCTTTATTCATAAAACAATAACTATTACCATCATTATACAGATATTGCATAGTTTTCCTATCAACTATTGCTTGTTCCATTTTTTCTCCCGCTCTGAAGGTTTTGTCTAAAATAAGCCCGGTTTTTAAATTTTTAAATTTAGTCCTTACAAAAGCTCCGCCCTTACCGGGTTTTACGTGTTGAAAATCCACAATACTGTATATTTCACCATCTAATTCAATAGTTAAGCCTTTTTTAAAATCACTGGTAGAAATCAAAATAAAACCTCTCTTTCACTTGAATCTTTCTTTTTGTTTTTTTTCTATATTATTTCTATACAAATTTTTCACAGAAACTTTCTACTTCTTTTCTTACTTCCTCTTTTATCTTCAGATTTTCTGTGTCGCTCAAGACCCTATCAATCATCCCGGCTATTACTTCCATATCTTTCTCTTTCATTCCCCGGGTAGTCACCGCAGGAGTACCTATTCTTATTCCGCTGGCAATCCAAGGCTTTTGAGGGTCAAAAGGAATCATATTCTTATTAACAGTAATCCCGGCTTCCTCCAAAGCTTTCTCTGCCTGCTTTCCGGTAATTCCTTTATTTCTTAAATCTACTAACATTAAATGATTATCAGTTCCACCGGATACTAAATTATAACCTAATTCTATTAATTTTTTAGCCAGGGTTTTAGCATTTTTAACGATCTGTTTCTGATAGTTCATAAATTCCGGAGTCATTGCTTGCTTAAAACAGACCGCTTTAGCTGCAATAACGTGCATTAGAGGGCCGCCTTGAATCCCCGGGAAAATAGTTTTATCAACTGCGGGACCATGCTCTTCTTTGCACAAAATTAAGCCGCCTCTCGGTCCCCTTAAGGTTTTGTGAGTAGTAGTGGTGACAAAATGGCAATGAGGTACGGCACTTTGATGAAGACCTGCTATAATCAATCCAGCGATATGAGCAATGTCTGCCATCAAATATGCTCCGACTTCATCGGCAATTGACCTGAATGCCGAGAAATCTATCTCCCGCGGATAGGCACTCGCCCCGGCTATGATTAATTTTGGTTTATTTTTTATGGCTAAATCTCTTAAATTATCATAATCTATTCTCCCGGTATCTTCCCTCACTCCATAGGGAACAATATTAAAGAATCTACCGGAAAAATTTACCGGGCTTCCGTGGGTAAGATGGCCTCCATGAGAAAGATTCATCGCTAAAATGGTATCTCCTACTTCTAAAACACTAAAATAGACCGCCATATTTGCCTGTGAGCCGGAGTGAGGTTGAACATTGGCATGTTCTGCCTTAAATATCTCTTTCGCCCTCTTGATAGCTAAATTTTCTACTACATCGATATATTTACATCCACCGTAGTATTTCTTGCCGGGATAGCCTTCGGCATACTTATTAGTCAAAACCGAACCTTGGGCTTCCAATACTTCCGGGGAAACAAAGTTTTCCGAAGCAATTAATTCTATAGTGTATTTTTGACGTTTTTCTTCATTTTTTATTGCTTCAAATATTTCCGAATCTACTTTCTTTAAATTACTTCTCATAATAATGCTTTCTCCTTTTAAAATAATTTATTTATCTCTGCCGCTGTAGGACAGGCGTCTCGCCTGTCTACTAATTCAAAGATTTAATATTTTTGGAAACCAGGTTAATATTTCATAACCTTCTTCAGTCATCAAAACCGAATCTTCAATCCTCACTCCGCCAACTTCGGGTAAATATATTCCGGGTTCAATGGTAATTACCATTCCGGGCAGTAAAACCGTATCATCACTGAAAGAAACTCTGGGCAGTTCGTGAATATCTAACCCTACTCCATGACCCAAACCATGGCCAAAATATTTTCCGTAACCTTTTTTTTCAATTATACCCCTTGCTACAGAATCCACTTCTTTACACTTCACACCCGGTTTCAGAAATTCGAGGGCTGCTTTTTGAGCTTCTAATACAATTGAAAATATCTCTTTTTGTTTTTCGTTTTCCTTTCCCATAATTATGGTGCGGGTTATATCGGAATTATAATTCTGATAATTCGCTCCCATATCAATAGTTATAAGCTCCCCTTCGACAATCTTTTTTTCAGAAGGTTTTCCGTGCGGCAGAGACGATCTTTCTCCGGAAACCACAATTGTTTCAAAAGCTTCCTTTTGGGCACCTTTTTTTCTCATAGTATAAGCTAACTCAGAAGCAATATCAAGTTCTCTTAGACCCGGTCTTATTATTTCAAAAACATCCTTTAAACTTTCTGTAGTTATCTGGGCAGCTTTCTTTATTTTAATGATTTCCCCTTTATCTTTTATCATTCTTATCTGTTCGATAATGTTACCGATGGGTAAAAATACTATAGAATCAAAACTGTCTGAATATTTTTTAAAATCAGCATAACTTAAATCATTGCTTTCAAAGGCAATTTTTTTTATTTTACTTTTTTCCAATATCTTTTTTAATGCTAATACCCGTGCATTCTTTTTTTTCGGTTCATCAGTTATTATTTTAAAATCGGGGCTTTCTTTTTGAGCTTGTTCGGTATAACGTGAATCAGTCAGCAAATAATTTTTGCCGCTAACCCCAATCAAAGCAGCTCCTTCCCCATCAAATCCGGATAAGTAATTTAAGTTTTTCAGATTGGTAACTAAGAACCCTTCGATTTCTTTATTTTCCTTTTTTATTTTATCTCTAAATATATTTAATCTTTCTTTAATCAAGATAAATCCCTCCTCCATATTTTTCGTTATTTTCTAATCTCTCCTACCAAATCATATTCGGAAGCTTCTGTCACTTTTACTTTAATGAGTTTGCCAACTTGAATCTCATCTCCCCTTATTACAACTTTTCCATCTATCTCCGGAGCATCTCCTTTAGTCCGTCCTATGGCAATTTTCGGCATTCCCGATTGTATTTCATCAACTAACACTTCAACTTCCTTCCCTATATAAGAACTATTTATCTCTTTTGAAATCGACTGCTGGGTTAACATTAATTCTTTTAAGCGCTCCTTCTTGATGCGTACAGAAATTTGTTGGGGAAAGTCATAAGCCGGAGTCCCCTCTTCCCGCGAAAAAATAAATGCCCCCAACCTTTCAAATCGAAATTCTTTTACAAAACTCAATAGTTCTTCAAAGTCCTTATCAGTTTCACCCGGGAATCCCACTATAAAAGTAGTGCGCAAAGTTAAATTTGGAATTCTATCTCTTAACTTATTAATTAATGAAATAACCTTATTTTTCTCTATAGGCCTATTCATTCTTCTTAGTATTTTATCACTTATATGCTGTAAAGGTAAATCCAGATAAGAACATATTTTAGGATAACTGGCTACTACCTCAATTAATTCATCATTATAATGAACAGGATGGGTGTATAGAAGCCTTATCCATTTTAAATTATTTAATCTTAGGAGTGAAAGTTTTTTCAACAATTCAGCTAATTTATATGCTCCATAGAGGTCGGTACCGTATAAAGTGGTATCCTGCCCGATTAAAACTATCTCGGAAAGATTTTGTTTTTCGGAAAGCCTTTTTACTTCTTCAATTATATCTTCCATCTTCCTACTGCGATGATTTCCTCTAAGTTTAGGTATCAGGCAATAAGAACAATTATTTTGACAGCCTTCAGATATTTTGATATAGGCGTAATGTTGGAGGGTTAAAATAGTTCGAGAGGTATTATGGTTGTAAAGAAAATTGGGTTTGGGGCTTACTTTATAGATCTGTTCTCCTTGCAAAATATTTTTTATTACTTTATCAATCTCTAATAAATCTCCTGTTCCTAAAAACGCATCAACTTCGGGAAGTTCCTGGCTAAGATTGTCATCTTTATATCTCTGAGGAAGGCATCCGGTTACTATTATATGTTTTATCTTGCCTTCTTTTTTTAGCTTTACCAGATTAAGAATCTCTTCAATAGATTCTTCTACTGCATCTCTTATGAAACTGCAGGTATTTACAATCACTATATCTGAATTATCAATCTTCCCGCTTATTTGGTATCCATTTTCTCTTAAGATCCCACAAATTACTTCAGTATCGACAAAGTTTTTAGGACACCCTAAAGACTTAATTCCAATTTTCATAATATATGATTTTTTTGTCCTTTCAAAAAATATCTTAAAATACCATTATCTTAATTTATCAAAATAATTAATTTAAACTAAAAACGCAAAGCGAAAAGCTAAAAACCATAATTCAAAATTCAAAACTTATTTTTACCTTTAAGAGTTAATATGCTTGAACCTAATATTTTTGCTAATTCTTTAGTTTCATTTAAAAGATATTCTATCTGGTAGTTATTTATTTTTTTAGCGTCTTTAAGTAAACTAAGCCAATACACACTTTCATTTGCAGATTTAAGAGAATAATTAAAATATTTAGTGAAATCTTTTTTAGAACTAGAAGCTTGAGCTTCAATGATATTTGCCCCGATAGATGTAGCTGATCTTAATAGCTGTTTAGAAATAATTTGAGTAGAGTTATCTTTTGATAGATTATCTAAAAATTCTATCATTTTAATGGAATATTGATATGTTCTGTCTTTTAATTTAATTTTATGTTTTGAGTTTTCATTTTCCATTTAATAAATTATCCTTCCATATATAGCAATATTTTCTTAATTTTAAGTTTTGAGCTTTGGTTTTGCGCTTTGCGCTTTTAGTTTTTATCTAATTTTTTTTCATTTTCTTCTCGCATCTAAACTTTATATGCTGTATGCTATTACCCACACTTGTTTCCCATATACCTAAATTTTTAATTTTGAATTATGGTTTTACGTTTTTAGTTTTTAGCTTTTAGCTATACTATATTATCTAAAAAATCTATACTTCTGTTTATTCTCCAAATCTATTGCTTTTACGTGTTCCGCCACTACCTCAGGCGGGCTACCCTTAACTAAGCCAATTAAACATAATATTCCGATAACAATATCTTCAAAAAATCCTAAAAAGGGAATTAAAAAATCAGGTAATAAGTCATAGGGAGATAATATATAAGCAATTGCACCATATACCAATAATTTCAAATGAAAGGGAACTTTCTTATCTTTAAGTAATCTTAAAGATAATTTTATAAAATTAGGTATATGGAAAATTATTCTGGCTAAATACAACTGCTTTTTTAATTTATTATATTGGTCTTTATTTTCTGACATTAATCAATT
>DPXH01000018.1:0-5785 GCA_003527405.1 Candidatus Sediminicultor tertius
CAATTTGCCACAGAAGCATTCCCTGATTGAGCGGTGACTATTAAGCCTTCAACATAATTGGAAAGCATTTGAGCTAAAGCTCCACCTAAAGGGTAATAAGTTCCGCCGGTTCCGCCGGTAGCAATAGCTACAAATTGTCTTTCAGCAGCCATCCCAAAACCAAACATTCCCATCACTAAACTAATTGCTAATACTAAAACTAATATTGTCTTACTTTTTAACATTAATAGATTCTCCTTTTAATTTTTAATATTTTATGGATTCTACTAAAAGCAAATATTTTATAGGCTGATACCTCACCTCCCATTTTTTAGGGCTTTTCGTTCAGCGAATCTGTGTTAAGTATTTTTTATCCATATTTACTTTTTAGGTTAAAATAACCTAAAAAGTAATTAAATATTATGGTTAATTTTATTATAGTAAACATCGGGTTACAAAGCAAATATTTTCAAGATTTCACTCTCTTTTTCCCTCATAATTTTATAATCTTTGTCTTCTTCGTGGTCATAACCGGTTAAGTGTAATAAACCATGAATCAGCAATACCGTCAGCTCTTTTTCGATACCATGATTTAAGGTGTCTGCCTGCCTTTGGGCGGTCTCTGCGGATATAATTATATCCCCCAGAGGTTTATCACTTTCTATCTCCGGAGATTTTACAGCTCCTTCCTGCAAACTAAAAGATAGAACATCGGTTGGTTTATCAATCCCCCGATATTTATTATTCAGCGTCCTAATAAATTTATCATCAGTAAATAAAACACTGATTTCAGTTTTTTCATCAACTTTTAGATGTAGCAGAACCTTTTTGATTATCTCCTCTATCTTTCGCTGATTTATCTTTATTATCTTCTGCTGATTTTTTATTAGAATTTCCATTCTTTTTTTTCTCTTCTTTCACTTTATTTATTAAATCCTCATCGGGATATTCCACCCGGCTGTGAAACATTCCGGTAAGTATCCGGGAAAAACTATCTCCGATTTTGTCCAGGTCTTTCAAGGTTAAATCACATTCTTCCAGCTGTCCATTTTCCAAATTCTTCTGGATAATCTCTTTCACCAGGGTTTTTATCCGGGTTGCCGTAGGATTAGTTAAACTTCTGGTGGCTGCTTCCAGCGAATCAGCCAACAAAATAATCCCTGCCTCTTTAGTCTGGGGTTTTGGTCCGGAATAACGGTAATTCTCTTCGGCAACCGCATCATTAGCAGATCCGTTTTCTTTTAAAGCTCGGTGGAAGAAATAGGTAATCAAATTGGTTCCATGGTGCTGGGCAATTATATCAATTATATCCTTAGGGAGTTTATTTTTTTTCGCCAATTCTATCCCTTCTTTAATATGAGAAGCAATTACCAAAGCACTTAAACTGGGTTCCATCTCATCATGAATATTTTTATAGGCCTCTTGATTCTCAGTAAAAAAATATGGTCTCTTTATTTTACCTATATCATGATAAATAGCACCAACCCGAGCTAACAAGCCATTACCTCCAATTTCCTCAGCAGCAGTCTCTGATAGATTTCCTACAACTATGCTGTGATGATAGGTACCGGGTGCTTCCAAAATCATCTTTTTTAGTAAAGGCTGATTAGGATTAGATAATTCCATCAGCTTAAAAGAGGTGGTGATATCGAAATAGCTTTCCAGGAAAGGCAGAATTCCGATAGTCAAAATTACGGCTAAAAAACCGTTTAGCACTCCCCATAAATTATTTTGTAAAATTAGATAATAACCTTCGTTATTGATTAAACCTAAAGCTGATATGGTAATAATATTAACTCCGGCAATAATTAACCCTGCACGGGTCAAGCTCGACCTTTGGGTGATTTTCCGAATACTATATATAGCTACAATCCCGCTAATTACAGAGACTAAAATATAATTTATTCCGCCTCCCGGAATAAATCCTATTAACAAACTTAATATCACGGTAAGCAATATGGCAATATTGGGATTTAAAGATATAGCAATTAACATTGAGGCAGAAGCAATGGGCATTAAATATCCTGATGCTTGACTTGCTATTTTAGCGAGCAAAACAACAAAAATAGCAATAATACCCAGCAATATCAGTTTGTTTACATTTTCATAAATCTCAGGATAAAAGTAGCTTAAATATAAAAAGACCACTAAAAGGCAGATCGCAGTGATCATTGTTATTCCTACAATGTTAGAAAAATTTATCTTGGGATTTTTTAAACCTAAAGCATTAAGAATGGCGATATCTTCCGAAGTTATCACTTCTCCCTTTCTTATAATTATCTGCCCTTTTCGAATTGTTTTTATAACATCATCTACTGAGGCGATGGCTTCCTGACGTCTTTTTTCTGTATCTTCTTCATTTAGAAATAAACTTGGTAAAAGTAAAGAAGTAGCAATCTCACTGGCAATCAGGGCATCATGATGATCGAGGGAAATCTCGCTAATCTCTCTAATTAATTGTTTTTTGGCATTTTCTAAATCGTCTTCCTTAATCCCCTGCTCCATAATTTTTCTCATAGAACTTTTAATATCCACCCTTATTTTCTCTAAAGATAAATTATCCAGTTGGAGACAACCTGCTATGACCTGTTCACTAATAGATAATCCCAAATCTTCATTTACTTCATTAGCCATTTTATTTAACTCATCATCTGTCAATCTCCTATCACTCTCCATTATAGGGGCAGTAGTATCTTTAGATGATTCATCTATTTTTTCCTGATATTCTTTTATCTTTGAAAAAAGGTTATCTATCTGTTTTTCAACATTTTCAATATTTGCTAAATTTAAATCATACACTTCTTTTATCGATTTGGCAGCTTTTTCTCTTAAATTTTGTGTTGCTTCTACATCCACAAATTCAAAATCACCCGGGGAAAGAATATCTTTAGTGCAGATTTGACCTTCTTTCAAGAGAATTTTATCCGGGAAAAAATTAATAGATAGAACGAGAGTAATAGCGGTTAATAACACAAAAAATATAGATATTTTTTTTATTATATTTTTATCAGTCAATTTTTTCTTTTGCATATTTTTACCTGATATTTTATCTCTACTTTTCCATTTATTCCATTTCTCATATAGTTTCACGAAGTTGGATCACTCCTTTTTCTGGTTCCGTGAATCTTCCTTTTCGTAAGCACGTATAATCTCCTGAACCAATCTGTGTCTCACCACGTCCCGGTCATCAAGATATACAAATTCGATACCCTTTATCTTTTTAAGTATCTTTTCCACTCTTTTTAATCCGGAATGTTCTTTAAGCGGTAAATCTACCTGAGTAATATCTCCATTAATTATCACTTTGGAACCAAAACCAAAGCGGGTTAAAAACATCTTCATCTGACCTAAAGTGGTATTCTGAGCATCGTCTAAGATAATAAAGGAATTATTCAAGGTTCTTCCTCTCATATAGGCTAAAGGGGCTATTTCTATTATCCCTCTTTCCATATACTTTTGAAATTTTTCGGAAGGCATCATTTCGTACATTGCATCATAGAGGGGGCGAAAATAGGGGTCTATCTTTTCCAATAAATCTCCGGGTAAATAACCTAAACTTTCCCCGGCTTCTACCGCCGGTCTAACCAAAATTATTCTATCTACTTCTTCGTTCTTTAGGGCAGACAGAGCAATAGCTACTGCCAGGTAGGTCTTTCCCGTACCGGCAGGTCCGATAGCAAAGACAATATCATTCTTTCTAACCGCTTCTACATATTTCTGTTGACCCAAGGTTTTTGGCCTGATCTCTTTACCTTTTTTAAAAACGTGAATTACATCTTTGTATAATAATTTCCAATTTACAGGCTGTTTACTCTCAGACATTTCCACATGGTATCTTACCTGGGCTATAGAAAGTGGGTGTCCTTTCCTGATTATAGAAAGAAGTCCTTCAATTATTTTTATGGCATTATCCGCATCACTCTTTGCCCCCGAAATAACCAACTTGCTATCATTTTGGGTTGATATTTTTATGGGAAAATGCCGGTTAATTAATTTGATATTTTCGTCATATTGTCCAAAAAGTTCTCTTAGCTCATCTTTATTATTAATTAATATACTTTTACTTATGTTTTTATCTTTTTCTATTATATTTCCCTACTTTCGTAAAATATAGTAAAGGAACTAAAAGTGTAAAACGTAAAGCGCAAAACCAAAACTCAAAACTAAAAACCAAGAAAGAAGTTTTGAATTTTGAATTATAGTTTTTCATTTTTCGCTTTAAATTTTTAGCTTTATCTTCTATGTCTCTGAAAATCATAAGGCCTTAGAGCTCTGGGTGGAGCAATTATCTCGGATAATATTATCCCGTTAACCAGAATATTATCAGATAAATATATTTCCAACCCGCTTTTACGGCCAGATGAAATTTCTTCCTCATCTTTTACTGCCGCTTTTTCAGCAAAAACCTCTTTCTTTTTATCCTCATATTTATCTTTATAGTATTTTTTAACCTCATCATCTATAATAATTTTGTCCTTTTTTTCCATATTATCAACTTGTTTTATATTAATCTTATCCTCAGGTGAACCTGCTTCATCCGGAATTTCCGAAAATACCGAGATAGAATCATCTTCTTCTTTTTGCATCAAGCTGTAAGATCTTCTTTTCTGATTTACTATTCGGCTTAACAAACTTATTATAATATAGAAAATAAATATATATAAAATTAATGACATTATTTATTATATCCTTTTTAAGTAAAATAATATTATCTTATTTATTTTCCTTCTTTTTTGAGGTTTCAGAAATACTATCCCGCATAGAAGTATCAGCTTCAATATTTTTCAAATTGTAATAATCCATGACTCCCAATTTACCTTTTCTTAAGGCTTCTGCCATTGCCTTAGGGACTTCTGCTTCTGCTTCTACCACCTTTGCTCTCATTTCCTGAACTCTGGCCTTCATTTCCTGCTCCTGAGCTACCGCTAAAGCCCTTCTCTGTTCAGCCTTGGCTTGAGCAATCTTTTTATCAGCTTCTGCCTGATCAGTCTGCAGAATTGCGCCAATATTTTTACCTACATCGACATCAGCAATATCGATAGACAATATCTCAAAAGCAGTCCCGGCATCCAAACCTTTTTTTAAGACAGTCTTGGAAATATTATCCGGATTTTCTAAAACATTTTTATGGGCCTCTGATGAACCGATGGTAGTGACAATTCCTTCTCCTACCCTGGCTATAATTGTCTCTTCACCGGCTCCGCCCACCAGGCGTTCTATATTTGCTCTTACTGTTACCCTGGCTGTAGCCATAACCTGAATACCATTTTTGGCCACTGCTGCTACTATCGGAGTCTTTATTACTTTCGGATTTACGCTCATCTGTACTGCTTCAAGAACATTCCTACCGGCTAAATCGATAGCGGTTGCCTTTTCAAAGGTTAAATTGAGACCGGCTCTCTCAGCAGCAATCAAGGAATCTACTACCCGGTCAACATCTCCCCCAGCCAGGAAATGTGCTTCCAACTTATCAATGGAAACGTCCAATCCTGCTTTAGTGGCTTTTATTAGGGCGCTGACTATCTTATGAGGAGGCACTCTTCTAAGCCTCATGCCCACTAAAGTAAAAATTCCCACCTTTACTCCTGCCGCTATAGCTGAAATCCATAATCCTACCGGTATAAACTGAAAGAAAATATAGATTATAAAAATAACTACGATAATCGGAATCAACGGAATCAATAATTCAAACATTTTATTACCTCCTTATTCTATTATTTTCGCTATCTTTTATACCTACCCCGTGAAACCCTGTTTCACCGGGGTCATTCCTGTGTTTCTCTCTGTTATTCCCACACCTCTATCT
>DPXH01000018.1:6126-7850 GCA_003527405.1 Candidatus Sediminicultor tertius
TCCCGCACTTCTCTCTGTCATTACGCAATTTTCTCTGTCATTCCCGCGAAAGCGGGAATCTATTCCCCTCTTTTTTATCCTTCGGCACCTTTAGGCGCGATGCATCGTGTCCCTACTTATGTGAATTTATCATCACAATTATATGAATTCATCGTCACATACGGGAGACAAAAAATAATATTTTTTCAAATAGACAGGCGAGACCTCTGTCCTACTGACTTCATAATGCCTTATCCGTAACAGCGACTGCTTCGACTACTATTTTATTACCTTCAACACTTATTATTTTAATTTTGGTATTAGAATCAACGTATTCTCCCCGGGTAAGGGCATTTAATTTTTTACCGTTAACCTCTACTATCCCGGACGGACGCAAAGGGGTAATGACTATGCCTTCTTTTCCGGTTAATCGCTGTAAATCTTTTGTCCCTACGGTATACCCCAATTCCTTTTTCTGCTCGGTAGAAAGGACAAATTTTCTCCAGGTTCGAGTGGAAGGAATATATTTAACTAATAAGAAAAACCCTACTACGGATACGCCCAGGGCAATCAAGATAGAATAAGTCGCCTGGACAATATTACCAAAAGTAAGAAATATGCTGGCTAAAATGGCGGCAATTCCGCTTATCCCGGCCAAACCGAACCCGGGGATAAGAAATATTTCCGCCAAAAGCAAAAGAAGACCGATTGCAAATAGGATAATCGTTTCAAATCCTGCTAAGCCGACAATTATATGTCCTCCAAAAAATAAAGACAGAGAAATTATTCCTGCTGAACCTGCTATCCCCCAGCCTAAAGTCCAAAATTCAATTATTAGTCCCAAAAAACCTATAGACAATAATAATGAACTTACTACAGGATTGGTAACAAATCGGCTTATATTCTCCGCCCAATTTGGATAAATGTATACTATTTCAGCATCTTTAAGATTTAAAAAATCTAAAACTTCTTCAATATTGGAAGCAGTACCATCTACAAAATTTAATTTTACAGCCTGCTCGGCATTTAAAGTTAATATTTTATCTTTTTCTATTATACCTTTTATTTCTATGTCTTTGTCAACCATGGCGGCTGCTATCTCTTCCGAACGCCTTCTGCTTAAAGCAGTAGAAGCGAATTCAGCCCTTAAGGCTGAAATATTTTTTTCATCTGCCGGCCTTGGTTCTGCTGCACCGATACTGGCACTTTTATCTATTAGAATATATTCTGCAGATAGCGCAATTAAGGCGCCTGCAGACCATGCTCTATTTTTAACGTAGGCTACGCTTGGTATATTCAGGCTCATTATCTTATCTCTTATCTGGGTGGCGGCATCAACCCTTCCTCCGAAGGTATCGATTTCTAAAATAACCGCTTTTGCCTTGCTTGATACCGCTTCCTTTAAAGCCCGCTGTACATAAGAAGATAATCCCAAGTCAATTGTTCCTTTAATGGTTACTAAATATACTTCATCTGTTACATTTGCGTAAGTGTTTAAAGCAAGTAAACTAAAAATTATAAATAGAGCTATAATTATAAGAAATATCTTGTGTTTTTCATTTAAATTAGATTTTATTATCAAATAATTTACGCTCCCTAAGATAGTCGTTAGTGAATAGTCGTTAGTCGTTAGTTTGAAATACAAGTGTTTATAATTTACCAATTGACCTATTTACCAATTAACTAAGTAACTAATCAACAAATTGAGGTATGTAATTAAATAAAAAAATTATAAAAACAAAGAA
>DPXH01000119.1 GCA_003527405.1 Candidatus Sediminicultor tertius
TAAGAAGCTTGATCAACATCAAGGCATTTTTAACTGCCTTACCTTTATAATGGTTGTTCATAAAAATATATTGGTCGGTGGTCTTTTCGGCAATCTTTTTTATTTTAGGTATCCATTCTTTTAATTCTTCTTCGCTATAAAGATAATCATATCTCTGATAAGCTTTTTCGTGTTCCCACCAATTAGCTTTATTTCGACCGTGAAATCTAATATAGCCCAGGTTAGAAGTAGCTTCAGCTATGGGCGGGATTAAACCTTTGAGTTGGGGTTGGTCTACACAGCAAAAACCTATATCGTTGTTTTTTAAAATTCTGAATATTTCGTTATTTATCCAGTAAGAATTTCTAAATTCTACCACCAGGGGTATATCCTCCATTCTTTCTTTGAAGCGGAGAAGGTAATCCCGATTAGAGGGAGTATTGTAAAAAGAATAGGGGAACTGAGCTAACACGCAGGCGAATTTACCCGCCTCCATCAAGGGCTTTATGGATTCTTTAAAATCTTTAAAAATAGCGGGATTTTCTTCTCGGCTATGAGTCATTTCTTGATTGGCTTTTACTGCAAATTTAAAATCAGCAGGAACCTTTTGCTGCAAATAATAAAAAGATGCCGGATGAGGTATGCGGTAATAGGTAGAATTAATTTCAGAGACCTTAAACTTTTGGGCATATAGTTTAAGCATCTCCTTTTTATCAGTATTTTCGGGATAAAAGGTTCCTATCCAATCTTTATAACTATAACCAGAAGTACCGATATATAGCATATTTGCTATTTTTTTCCTCCGTTAAATCGTCTTAAAATTCCGATAACCTTACCCAGGATAATCGCATCTTTGGTGTTTATGGGTTTGTAACGAGGGTTGGAAGGCTGCAGGGTAATCTGGTCATCTTTTTTATATAATCTTTTTACTGTGACTTCTTCCTGATTTAGGAGAGCGATGACAATATCTCCGTTGTCAGCATCCTGCTGGGGCTTAACCATGACATAATCTCCATCAAGTATATGGTCTCCGATCATGCTATCGCCTTCAACTTTTACCATAAAGCTTTCTTCGCTACCGGAAAGCTGTTCCGGTATAGGTATAACTTCGGTGATATCTTTTAATGCCCACAGAGGTTCTCCTGCAGCTACGCTCCCTACTACAGGCACGTTATCAGCCCGGGGTATAATTCTAATGGCTCGGGATCTCTCCTTCTCCCGAAGGATATAACCTTTCTTTTCCAGGATGGTAAGATATTTATGGGCAGTAGCAGAGGAAGTTACTCCTACGGCTTTGCAGATTTCCCGAACAGTAGGCGGATAACCGTTTTCTCTGATTTTTTCTTGAATCAACTGGAGAGTCTTTTTATGATTTAGGTCAAGGGAATCTTTTTTAAACATATTTTCAGTCTCCTTTAAAAATTTAAATAATAGTTTGCTATAATTATTATGTATGCACCACTTATCATTTTGATTAAATTATAATATAAACGTATGTTTATTGTCAAGTTTTTATGGTAAAATTTTTAGTCGGGTTTCGAAACTTAATTCTTGACAATTATAGGTACGTATGATAGATTTATCATGTTAAATCTTAATCGTATATTTTTCTTTCTTAACTCGATGTTGTTTTGTTAGTGTAAACTTTGGTGGGGTAGTTGGAGTGAAGTAAGTAAATTTTGAAATTTTTTTGTTGTATTGTATACTATAATTTGCAAAGCAAAAAATAAATAAAATAGCAAGGTAGGGACACGATACATCGTGCCCGTAGGAACCATAAGAATAAAAGAGGATAAGATAAATTCCCATTCCCCGATCAGGTCGAGGATAGATTTCATGGGAATGACAGATACATGGAAGGGCACAATTCATTATGCCCCTACAACCCGATTATAACCAATAAATCCAAAATTATTATAAAATTATTTACAGTACACTGCGTGTATGCTTACTGTTAATTATTTTGATATAATCGAAAGGAAGAATTATAGTGAGAGTTAAATCAATGAACAAAAAATTAAACAATATAAACCTAAAAAAGTTTTATTCGATTTTAACTTTTATTTTGCTTTCATTATTTTTCGTGGTTTTTGTTAGTCAATTTTCTTCTCTTTATGTAATTAATTCTTTTGCCGCCAGCGCTCCTAGTTCGGTTAATTATCCGGTTTATTTAGCCTATTTTTACGAACCGGGGTGCCATGATTGTGATAAAGCCAAGATTGTATTACAGGATATTTCCGCGAAGTATCCTGATAATATAATTTTAAAAAGTTTCGATATCTCTTTGTCTGAGAATGTAGAATTAGCTGAAGCATTAGGCGAATTAAACCAGATGCCCGAAGAGGAAAGGCTTTTGGTTCCGGTTATATTTTTGGGAGATGACTACCTTTTTAGAAGCGATATCACCTTTGATAATTTGGACGAATTAATCCAAAAATATTTAACCACAGAAACTATCGCCCCCTGGGAAAAGGTTAAGGAAAAAGACCTTACTGCTCAAGAAAGATTGATAGCTCGATTTCAGTCCTTCGGTCTGGCTGCAGTAGCAGTGAGTGGCTTGATTGATGGTATAAATCCCTGTGCCTTTGCCTCCATCATCTTCTTTATTTCTTATCTTACCCTGATCAACCGAAAAGGAAGGGAAATTGTCTGGGTAGGGGGAATGTTTACTCTATCCGTCTTTTTGACCTATTTCTTGATCGGAACCGGGGCATTAAAGATGATTACTTCTTTATCCTTTTTACCCTTAGTCCGAAAGATATTCGTTCTGGTTACCGCTTCCCTTGCCTTAATTTTAGGAGTGGTCAGTTTATATGACTATCTCCAATTCAAGAAAAAAGGGACTACTAAAGATGCCAAGCTCCAATTGCCCTCATTTTTGAAGAATTTGATTCATTCTGCTATCCGTAAGAATGTAAGACTGAGTAATTATATCTTAATGGCTGCAGTAACCGGTTTTATAGTTTCTCTTTTGGAGTTAGCCTGTACAGGTCAGATCTATCTTCCTACCATCATGTTTATCAGCACTATTCCTAATTTAAAGGTTAATGCTTTAGTTTATCTCTTGTTCTATAATCTGATGTTTGTAGTGCCTCTAGTCCTGGTCTTTTCTTTTACCTACTGGGGAACAACTTCGGCACAGTGGGCGGCACTTACTAATAAGAATTTTGGGAAGATCAAGATAGCGATGGCTTTGTTGTTTTTCGGATTAGCCGGGCTGCTGTTCTACAGCGGAATATTTTACTAAAAAACTGTGAACTTGTAACTTGTATTTAATATTAAGGTATTATTAAATAGACAGGCGGGCCTGTCCTACTTGACGACGACGGGATAACTGGTAAGCTGAGTTAATTAGTAATGAGGAATGTGTGACAAATTTCGAGGTGTGGGTTTATAAGATAGAAGTCAGGAGTCAGTAGCCAGAATCCAGAATAAGATAGTGATAGGATTAAGTATATAGTAATAGTAAATTACATAACAAAAAAAATAAGAGAGAAAAAAGTAGGGGCTTATTGCATACACCCTGATAGCGGATAAAAAGAATATTTTTCTACGAAAAAGTTTTAAGTTTTTAGCTTAGCCCGGGATTGCCACGCTCAATTCGTTCGCTCGAAATAACAGAAATCTTAGTAAACTGATAACTGGTTTTCTTGACGCGATACTCGATACGCGATACGATTATACTAATGACTAATCTAATTGAAGAATTGGCGAATTGGTCAACTAGAGAATTTACAAAAAAGAGGTGTTTTAAAATGATTTTTTGGTTAAGGAATAAAAAGAATAATCTTTTAACCATTCTATTAATAATTGCTTTTTTGGTTTCTTTTTACTCGTCTGCCTTTTCTTCATCTTTTAAAAAAGGTTTCCCAGCTCCCAATTTTATCCTCAAGACTATAGATGGAGAAACCTTTAATTTGGAAGATTACAAAGAAAAACAAAAACTTCTTATCCTTTACTTTTGCAATAATGAGAGCGAGGATTCAATATGCGGTATAGAAGAGCTGACCGAGTATTTTGAACAGCATATCATTGAAGAAAAATACCAGGTGATTATGATAAATTCCCGTAAAGACCTGAAAGAAGAAGATATAGCGCAGATTAAAGAGTTTTGGACCAGTAAAAAAATACCTTTCATCATACTACTAGACAGCCAGGAAGAAGTAAGTAATCTTTACAAAATTGAAGTTTTACCTACCACTATTTTTTTGGCTAATAATCTAGTAGTAAAAAGAGTCTACCCTGGACTAATCTCCAAACAACAAAATTTAATGTTCCAATACATTAGTTATTTCTTGGGAGCTGAAGAAAAAGGGGTTCCCAAGAAAGATAAAAAAGAGGATGATGGTTGTGATGATGGAACTTGTGATCCTCCGCCCGGGCATTAAAATAATCGAAAAAAAATTCTTTAACCGGGAGGAGAATAATAAATAATATGAAGAAATTATTATTAATTTTAATTGTAATAGGATTAATAGTATGCTTATTTATCGGTTGCTTTAATACTACACCAACAGAAGGAGAAGGAGAACCTGAACCAGCTAAACGAGTGGTAATGGTAGAACTATATATGGCTATTGGTTGTTCTCACTGCGAAGATGTTGAGCCGATATTAGAACAATTAGTAGAAGAATACGGTTATGACCAGATGCTACTGGTAGAGGAAGCTTCCGGGGGAGACTATTCTTCTTCGGAAATTTTTGAAAGATATAAGGAATTTTATTTTCCCGATTCTACTGATTGGGGAATACCTAATATTTTATTTGACGGATTAAATGATAGGATTCAAGGTTATTCTTCCAGTAATCCCGATAATCCAGAAGCTTTTATAACAGAAGTAAAAAGTATAATTGATGCTGAACTGGCCAAGGGAGCGAAAATTGTTATTAGCATAGATTCCAGAAACAGTGATACAAACACCACCACCATTACCGGGACTATAGAGAATGTAAGCACCTCTACTTTAAATAATTTAGAGATAAATGGAATGGTTTTTAAAGAACGGGCAACAGTAAATTTAAAATATTCAGTATTTGATATTTTTGAAGAACAAAAAGTCCCTATGAATTCTCTTGCCCCTGGAGCTACTGTTGATTTTTCTTTCACCCTTGAAGGTTTTTATTGGGAAACCGATAATGTCCACGGAGTTATCTTTGTCCAGGCACCGAATAGCTCAACTAAGGAGATTTTACAGGCAACCTACGTGGAATAAAATTAGTATCGTGTAAAAACAATACCGGGTATATTGTAAAAAATAAGTGAGAGAAAAAAGTGGGGGCATATTGCATACGCCCTGATAGCGAATAAAAGTTA
>DPXH01000151.1:0-5536 GCA_003527405.1 Candidatus Sediminicultor tertius
TTTAGCGTAGATTAATTGTTTATCTTCTTCATATTTTTTAAACAAAGGACCTAAATCAAAATTTAAAGAAATTACTTTTTTGCCAATATTTAAACCCAAAGCAATCTCCGAAATAGTCCCGGTTCTTCCGGGAAGAGCCACTACTACTTCACTGGTTAAAACATTGATGTAATTCCGGGCAAAACCTATCCCGGTTAATATGGGAATGTCGATATATTCAGAAGCCCAGGCAGGGTCATTACCTGGTAAAATACCAATAGTTAGCCCACCGTTTTCTTTCGCCCCTCGAGCTGAGGCTTCCATAATTCCGGAAGCTCTCCCTCCGTTTAATAGAATCCACCCTTCTTTAGCAATTAGACCTCCTAAGCGACGAGCATCTTCATAGTCACCGGCATTAACTATTTCTCCTCCGCCCATAACTCCGATAATAATCTTTCTAATAATAATCCCCTTCTCTCTTTTGTTTAATCAAATATTGTTATAATGTAATTATATGGTTATTTCCCAAAAAGCCAAAAATATTTTCAACGGGTTATGTATATGTTACGTTGTAGATAATTTTATATCAAATTATGACTTTTCGGTTATAATTATGGTAGGGGCACAATGAATTGTGCCCCCGTCATATTATTGCCTAATTTCTCCTGTGGGCACGATGCATCGTGCCCCTACATTACTATTTTGTGTACTTTTTGGGTTATAGTCATTATATTTTAAATAATTATTTATCAATTAGTATAAAAACGTGACATAACCCCTCTTTTTGTAGTAAAATAATAGTGGTAATATTATATATTAAAATATTTTTTTTGTCATGTGTATTATAAAATAGTGAATAGTGAAGAAGGGGAAATAAAAGGAAAAAAACCAGAACCCAGAATAAATTTGTTTCATGTATCGTGTTAAGAAAGAGAAAGAAAAAGATGAAATACAACAAGCAGGGCAATTTTGTAGTGACTATAAATTATTCATAAATTTTTTGGGAAAAAGATTAAATTATTTTTTTGAATCAAATAGGAGTAGAAATGGATATGGATGAAAGAATAAGGTATGCCTTTGAACATACTGAAATATTGAGAAGACCTAAACAGCTAATATCCACCTTTGGTTCTTTGGTAATTCATTATTACGTTCTAACTGAACCAGTATATTCTGAATTTACCAAAGATAATTTAGAAACGGTAGTTAGAGAGGGAAAAGTTAGCTGGTATCAACCCAAATTGCTTACTCCTTCTTATATTTTTAGGATAGAAGGGTTTAGTAGTGAAGCTAGAAAGGCATTTGAAACACTGGCCAGCCAATATCCTGATTTAGCAGGAATTCTTTACAAATTTAAAGTTAACAAAGAACTTGACGAAATGAATTTCGTTTCAGGTCCCTTGTTAACCGTAGCAGAAAATATTAACAATGAGATAGATAAAAAGGGAGATTCCCTTTGTACTATCATTAAGGGTGTAGCCGGTCTGTGGGATGTATCTCTCTCTAAATTTATCTTAGATATGATGGTTAGAAGCATTTATTCGGCTCAGATACCTGATTTTAAAAGAAGAGGATTTATAGGCGTAAACCAGATTGGTCAAGCTATTATCTCTAAAGATAAATATGGTATCCCGGTAGCTGCCCGAGAAGAAATAGAAAAATTATTTAAATTGGTAGAAAAAGGGGAATTGGAGCCGGTTAAATTAAAAGAAGAACTGGATAACTGGGGATTATTCGAACAGTACCAGGATAGATTCTTTAGTATTTTTAAAAGGAGGAAATAAAGTGACAAACAAAATTAAAAGTGCTTTAGAAATTGCTCTGGAAAAAGTAAATAAAATTAATAAATTAACACCGGAAGAAAGAGAAAAAATAAGAGATCATGAAAAAATTAAATCTTTATTGGCCCAATTTTATAAAGGCCGATTAACTTCTAATGGTTTATGGAAAAAATTAAAAGGAATTAACCATTCTTCATTAAAGGATGCTCAAATTATGTTACTAAACTCTCTAAGTTTCAAAAATTCTTCTCACGATTTTAACTTAAGAAAAGATGGTATTTTGGCAATTGAAACTCTTAAAAAAGAGCAAAATATTTCACTAATAGAATCACTTTTAAATGATATCAATTTACTTCAAAAAGAATATACAAAAATCATGAAAAACATGGCAAATAATTTAAAAGCTGAAATAGAAAAAAATCCCCAATCAAGGATCAAGACAATTAAACAGGGCGAAAAGATAATTGTTATACATTTGAGTGTAGAAGAGGCTTTAAATGAAAATCCCCAATGGAAGAATTTCTTAACCAAACACGATGAAGAATATAACCAAAAATTTGGAAAGATAATAGAAAAATTGAAAGAGGAAATAAGATAAACTTTTCTTAACCTTAACTAAGTTATATTTTTATTTTCCTTCTTCTTTCCGCTAAGATATAAAATATACATAAATAAAGTAGCCGCTAAGCTTAAAAAGAAAATCATAGGCCAAACATTTTTAATTCCGTATTCTCTTATATAGTCTCCGCTAATTAACGGCCCCAGGGCGAACCCTGCTCCCATTACAACCGGTATAACCGCGTTAAATCTCCCCCGGTGAGACATCGGAGTATGATTTGCAATATAAACATTTGTATTGGTAGTGACTAATATTTCTCCTATACTCCAGATTACCGTGGAAAACAAAAACCAGGGTAAACCGGTTATAAAGAATATCATACCAAATCCTATAGCGTATAATACTCCGGCCAAAGCCACATTAAGCACAGGTTTTATTTTATGGGTAAGGCTTATTATAATTATGGTCAGACAAGATACTACAAGAGCATTAGTGGTCATAATAACCCCAAATATCTTAGGACCCTTGTCTCCGAATAGCTCAACAACTTGAATGGGAATACTAAAAGACATTTGGGAATAAACAAAACTATAAATTAAGGATATAAGAGTAAATAATAAAAGCGCGGGTCTTTTCCATAAAACCTGCCATAAATTACCCTTTTCGGCTCTTCCATAATTATTTTCCAGTTTAAAACTCTCTTCTATCTCTTCTTTTGAAGGAAGGGTCTCTTTAACAAACAAATAAACCAAAGTTAAAGAAGCGAATGTAGTGCCAGCATCTCCTAAAAATATCCACATTAAATAATTATTATACAGAAAGCCGGCAATTAATGGTCCCACGGCAAAACCGATGTTACCACCTAAATACAAAAGAGAAAAGGCAGCCTTTCGATTTCCCGGATTGGTTAAATCTGTGGTCATGGCTGTGCTGGCAGGTTGAGCCGCCCCATGAAAGAATGCGGATAAAATCAACAACCGGGGAATTAAAAATGGATTATTTAAAAATGCGCAAGGTATAAGGCAAATTGCTGCCAAGCCCTGAAACAAAAGAAGGATTTTCTTTCTTCCTAACCAGTCAGCTAATCTACCTCCTACTAATAAGCCAGGTAGATGAGCTGTAACGGCAAGCATCACTATAAAACCGGCTTCTCCTTCATCCAGTGATAGAGTTTTGGTCAAATAAATAGTTAAAAAGGGGTAGACAAAAGCCCCCATAGAGTTTACCATTCGAGCAAAAAATAATATATAGATGCTTTTGGGCAGCTTAGTATAATGATTCAACATTTTGGGAATTTTCATATTATTGTTTTATTTTTTTATCCTCTGTTTTATAGCTTCGAAAACAAAATCTGGTTTTGCCCTTCCTTTGGTATAGCGCATAACCTGCCCCACTAAATAATTTAGAGCCTTTTCTTTCCCTTCCTTAAAATCATCTACCGATTTGGGGTTTTCCTTAATCACCATATCTATTACTTCAAATAATGCATTTTCATCGGTAATCTGAGTAATTCCGTTTTCCTTCACAATCCGAGAGGCATCTTTTCCGGTTTTAAACATTTTTTCAAAGACATCTTTAGCCATCTTACCGCTAATTATTCCTTCATCTATTAATTTTAACATCCCGGCTAATTTTTCCGGAGAAATAGGGGAATATTCTATTTCTATTTTTTTTTCGTTTAAATACCGCATTAACTCTCCCATAATCCAATTACTCAAAACTTTGTTATTAGAATATAAGGAAGCGGCTTTTTCGTAATAATCACCCAATGTTTTGCTGGAAGTTAATATCTCGGCATCATATCTGGGAATCTGATAATTTTTGATAAACCGCTCTCTCCTTGCTTCAGGCAATTCGGGGAGATTTTTCCTGATATTGTCAATCATTTTTAGATTTACTTTAAGAGGCAGGAGATCCGGTTCGGGAAAATAACGGTAATCATGGGCTTCTTCCTTGCTTCGCATTGAGACAGTAAGATTTTTTGATTCATCCCAATGCCTGGTTTCCTGAACTATCTTTTTCCCCTCAGCCAGGAGCTTCTTTTGGCGGTCTACCTCAAATTGCAAGGCTTTCTTAACTGCCTTAAAAGAATTCATATTCTTTATTTCTGCTTTAGTCCCTAAAGCACCGGATTTCGCATCTCTAAGTGAAACATTGGCATCACAACGCATCGAACCTTCTTCCATATTCCCATCACATACTCCCAAATGCTGGACTATGCTTCTTAATTTTACCAGGAATATTCTGGCTTCTTCGGGAGAACGAAAATCAGGCTCGGTTACAATCTCTGCCAGAGGTATTCCGCAACGGTTATAATCTACTAGAGAATAAGATGAGGAAGCAATATTCCCTTCATGAACCAGTTTACCGGCATCTTCCTCTATATGGACCCGGGTAATCCCAATCCTGTGCTTTTCTTTACTTTCGGGGAGCAAAATCTCCATATATCCATTTATTCCTAAAGGAATATCATATTGGGATATCTGGTAAGCTTTGGGTAAATCGGGATAAAAATAATTTTTGCGATGAAATTTATTTACCTGATTAATTTCACAATTTAAAGCTACCGCCGTTCTTATAGCAAATTCTAATACTTTTTTATTAAGCACAGGAAGGGAACCGGGTAAACCCAAACACACCGGGCAGGTATTGGTATTGGGTTCTTTTCCAATATAATCAGTGCTGCAATGACAGAACATTTTTGCTTTAGTCATTAATTGGATATGAATTTCTAAACCGATTACTATTTCTTCTTTCATTCTGCTGCCTCCTGTAATAATTTTATTATAACTTGATTACACAGATTATTTTCAGATTACACTGATTGATATGTAAATCTTTTTTTAGTATTGTCAATTATTTTCCCGTAATCCTTCTTTATGTCATTCCCCTTCTTCTTTATGTCATTCCCGTGAAAACGGGAATCTATCTTATCTTATACTTCTATTATTCTGTTTCCTATTTTTGTTTTTGTAGGGGTCGGATTTATCCGACCCGAGTTATTCCGATAATTTTTGCTTGCGGGTTCGATGAATCGAACCCCTACATCTGTCTAAATACTTTTTTGTTGTGGGAAATTCATCTCCGGTTTTTTCTTTTCCACTTCACAATTTTGTTCAAAGTTAAAGGCTGCCCGAAGTATAGTCTCTTCACTAAAATGCTTACCGATAATTTGTAAACCTATGGGCAGATTATTTTTACTGTATCCGCAATTAAG
>DPXH01000151.1:5914-7401 GCA_003527405.1 Candidatus Sediminicultor tertius
GTTAAAGGATCTGATACCTTCTCATTCAGTTTAAAAGCAGGAGTAGGAGAAGTAGGAGTAATAAGGATATCGTATTTACTAAATGCTTTATCGAAATCTTCTTTTATTAAAGTACGAACTTTCTGAGCTTTCAAGTAATAGGCATCATAATATCCTGAACTCAAGGCATAAGTCCCCAGCATAATCCTTCTTTTTACTTCACTCCCAAAACCCTCGCTTCTGGTCTTCTGATACATAGAAGACAGATCTTCGTAATCTTCTGTTCTATAACCATATTGTACCCCATCATATCTCGCTAAGTTTGAGCTTGCTTCTGCAGTAGCTATCAAATAATAAGTAGGTAATGAATATTCTGTATGTGGCAATGATACTTCCTCAATCCTTGCTCCTAATTTTTCAAATATTTTTAAAGCTTTATCCAGGGCACCCTTAACTTCCCGGTCTATTCCTTCAATGAAATACTCCTTGGGGACACCTATTTTTAAACCCTTTATTCCTGCCTGGCAGGATTTTAGGTAATCAGGAACTCCTAAATTTACAGAAGTGGAATCCATTTTATCATGTCCGCTTATCACTTTCATTATTAGAGCACAATCGGTCACATCTTTAGTTATGGGGCCTATTTGGTCTAAAGACGAGGCATAGGCAATCAAACCGTATCTGGAGACCCTACCATAAGTCGGTTTTAACCCCACCATTCCACAGAGAGATGCCGGTTGACGTACAGAGCCTCCCGTATCTGTGCCCAAAGCAACAAAGGTCTCATCTGCTGCTACTGCGGCAGCCGAACCACCGCTGGAACCGCCGGGCACCCTTTCTAAATCCCAGGGGTTATGAGTGGGCCCAAAAGCAGAATTTTCAGTAGATGAACCCATGGCAAATTCATCCATATTGGTTTTTCCTATTATTATTGCCCCCGCATCTTTTAATCTATTAATTACCGTAGCATCATAGGGAGGGATAAAGCCTTTTAATATTTTAGAGCCACAGGTAGTCTCCGTTCCTTGAGTAGCTATTATATCCTTTACGGCAACCGCTACTCCGGCTAAGGGAGGAATCTTTTCTCCGTTTTTCACTTTTTTGTCTATTTCTTTGGCTTTTTTTAAGGCTTCTTCCCGTTCAACAACCAGAAATGCTTTGATAAGATTATCTACTTTATCTATCTGATTAAAAATATCCTGCATAATTTCATAAGCAGTTGCTTTCTTTTTTTTAATTAAGTTTATGGCTTTGTGAGCAGTTAATTGGTTTAAGGTCAATTATCTTTCCTCCTCTACTTAGTCGTTAGTGAATAGTCGTTAGTATAAATACAAGTTTTCAGTATGCAACTAAAATTTTAAAACTTTATTCGTATAATATATATTGTTTGGGTCGGATTCATCCGACCCCCTTATTTACGGGTTCGATTAATCGAACCCCTACACTTGTCAATCCCGCACTATTAGGTCATTCTTGTTTTCTTTTCTGTCATTCCCGTGCTCTCCTGT
>DPXH01000062.1:0-275 GCA_003527405.1 Candidatus Sediminicultor tertius
TTTAATTCTTTGGACAACTCTGATTGTAATTTCTTATTTTCTTTTGATATACACCAGTCTATTTTATTTATACCCCTTTCTCTTTTCTCGCATATTATGAAAAACTAAAAAACTTAAAGCGAAAAGCTAAAAACTATAATTCAAAATTTAAAACTTTTTTATAGATTATAAATTTAAGTTATGTTTTTACTTCTTTAGCTTTTCATCTTCTTTATATTATAGTATGCCGAATAAAATGCATAAAACTCAACATACGATAATACATAGTTAAATTT
>DPXH01000062.1:656-5360 GCA_003527405.1 Candidatus Sediminicultor tertius
TCGGAAAATGATAGTTAAAATAATACTTATTAAAATACATAAGCCTAAGGGGAAGTAAAAGACAAAATTTTTTCTTTGAATTATTATATCCCCGGGTAATCTGCCAGAGAAAGGTAACTTTCCCACTAATAAAAATATGCCTCCCAATATAATTAATACTACTCCAAAAAACAGCAGCATCTTGCCCAATAGATTAAATTCAGACATCTTTTTTATCTTTCCATTAATAAAATAATTATTTTTTGTCTTTTTTCCTGGTAGTTTTCGTGCCTTTTTGGTATATCTTAAATATTTTATTCCACTCTACCAATAATGGACTAGCAATAAAAATTGAAGAATAAGTGCCGGCAATCATTCCTATAAACAAGGCTAAAGCAAAATCAGAAAGTATATTCCCCCCGAAAAAATATAAGGCTAAAATGGGAATAATAGTAGTTAAAGCTGTGTTTATCGTTCTGGACAGAGACTGATTAATGCTTATATTTATTAAATTTTCAAACGGTTCTCTGGTTTTAAACTTAATGTTTTCTCTAAGTCTATCTAAAATTACAATTGTATTATTTAGAGAATACCCTACAATAGTCAGAACTGCTGCTATTATTGAAATAGTTATTTCCTTCTGCAATAAAGAAAAAATACCCAAAACAATTAAGCAGTCATGGGAAAGCGCTAATATTGAAACAATAGAAAACTTAAACTCAAACCTCATAGTAATATATAGAATGATTCCTATAAAAGCAAAAAGTAAGGCATAAATAGCTAACTTCTTTAAATTTTCCCCAATAACCGGCCCTACTGTTTCCACACGCAATACCTCTAAATTAGTCAAATTCTCTTTAAAAGCGGACAATATTTCCTTCCTTTGCTCTGAATCAATCTTTTCTGTCCGTATCACAAATTCATTCTCTGATAAATTTTGAATAGTGCTTTGACTCAAATTAAATTCACTTAATACATTTCGAACCTCGGTAGTTGAAACTGATTTATCAAATTTTATTTGGAGTAAAGACCCCCCGGCAAAATCGATTCCCAGATTAAATCCCTGAAAAATAATTGAAATTAAACCAACCAGGATAATAACTACAGAGATAATATATGCCATTTTTCTATTTTTAATAAAATCGAACTTCTTTTTTCCAATTAAATCCATTAAATATATCCTCCTTAATTAGGCCTATTATAATAAAGCTTTAGAACTAAACTTCGCAGCTACTACTTCCAAAACAATCTTAGTTACTACAATTGCGGTAAACATGCTGGCTAAAATACCTATACTCAAAGTAACCGCAAATCCTTTGATTGCTCCCGAGCCAAAATAAAATAAGGCAAGAGCTGCAATTAAAGTAGTAACATTGGCGTCAAATATGGTACGGAAAGCCTTGTTGAAGCCTGCATCAATAGAAGCCCGAAAAGTTTTTTCCAATCTTAATTCTTCTTTTATTCTCTCAAAGATCAGGATATTAGCATCTACTGCCATACCAATAGTAAGAATCATTCCAGCTATTCCGGGTAAAGTTAAAGTCGCCTTTAAACCGGCTAAAGCTCCCACAATTAGTATCATGCATACTACCAAAGCAAAATCTGCTATTAACCCAAAACCCTTATAATAAATTAACATAAATATTAATATCAGTATTAATCCTGCTATCCCAGCCTTTATCCCCTTGCTGATGGAGTCTCTTCCTAAAGTTGGCCCAACTGACCTATTTTCTAAGATTTCAACTTTTACCGGGAGAGCACCGGATCGCAAAAGTAAAGCTAAATGCTTCGCGCTATCTACGGTAAATTTTCCGGTAATCTGAGCTTTTCCGTCGAGAATTGGTTCCTGGACTACGGGAGCAGATATTTCTTTACCATCCAAAGTAATAGCTAAAACTTTTCCCACATTATTTTTAGTCGCTTCTCCAAATTCTTTAGCTCCAATTTTATCAAATTCAATTAAAACAATAGATCGACTAAATTGGTCGAAAGATGATTTAGCATTTATTAAATGGGCTCCAGTTAGCTCAGTTTCTCCTTCCTCGTTTTTAAATTCCAGGAGAGCAGTTTTACCAATTAAATCAACAGCTGTTTCCGGATCTTCCACACCGGGTAGCTGAACTAAGATGCGGGTGGCGCCTTGTCTCTGAATTACCGGTTCTGAAACTCCTAATTGGTCAATACGGTTTCTAATTATTTCTAATACTCTGTTTACCGCATCGTTATCCACTGGTGCATTAGGAGTATCAACACACTCTAAGATAACGTGAGAACCTCCTTGTAAGTCTAATCCTAAATTTATCTTTTCGTTTAGAGGAAATGATAAGATAATTGCAATAAATATTACAACAAAGACGCTGGCTACCCTTAAAGTTTTAGTCCAATTCATATAAAAATCCTCTCTTTCTAATTTTTCTTACCTTTTATCTTTTTTATTATACATTACTATAAAATTCTTTAACTTTACCATTATAATATTATAGTATTTTCTTTGTCAACGAGAATACTTAATATTCGTATCGCGTATTACGTATCGAGTATCGCGTGAGGGAAAAAACTATAGCATAAGAAGATAGGGGAAACAAAAACAATAAATACTTTTTTCTTTCTTTCTTGTTTCCACACTAAAATCTACACCAATACTTGAGAAAAATATTTTTTTAGCTGATATACTAAAATTTAAAGGCAGGTATAAAATAAATACCTGCCTTTAAATTTTCATTGTTATTTTTATCTCTATATATATTCTCTTTTCTTTTTAAAAAATACTTTGCGGTATTATTTTTCCCTTTTCACCCCGATAGCATTACGTGTAGTATTTATAACTACGTCTTTGGCAATCTCCAAGGTTAAAGTATCACCTTTGATATCTTTGATAATTCCGTAAATACCACCAATAGTAATGACCTTATCACCCTTTTGCACACTATCCAGCATTAATTTATGTTTTTTCTGTTTTTGTTGCTGAGGACGGATAAGGATAAAATAAAATATACCAAATATAATAATCAAAGGTAAAAATTGTTGAAGAGCTTCCATTTTTTAAATCAATCCTTTCGTTTTTTTATTTTTAAAAAATACCTTTTAAATTATACATAATTTTATTTTATTTAGCAAGAAAATTTTTGTATCTGTCATTTTTTATATCTTCTGAATTTTGGATACTTGCTTCTGACTTCTTTCATCAAATATTTAACTCAGAAAATTAGATAGAAATTCTTCCTTATATTCTAATAACCTATCTTCCAATAAAGCTAATCTTATATTTTTTATTAAAGAAGACATAAAATAAAGATTGTGGATAGTCCCTAAAATTGAAGCAAGTATTTCATTGGACATATATAAATGACGTAGATAAGCTCTGGTAAAATTCCGGCAGGTATAACACTGGCATTTATTGTCTAAGGGTGTAAAGTCGTCCTTATATTTAGCGTTAGTTATAGACAGCTTACCGAATGAAGTAAGCAGCGAGCCATTTCTGGCGTTTCTGGTAGGCAAAACACAATCGAACATATCAATCCCTCTTATGATTCCTTCTAAGATGCTCTGAGGTGCCCCCACTCCCATTAGATATCGGGGTTTATTTTTTGGTAAACAAGGAACTGTACAATCTAAAATTTCATACATTAACGACTTTGGTTCACCTACACTTAACCCCCCTATTGCATATCCGGGAAAATCTAATTCTACCAACTTATTAGCGTTTTCAATTCTTAGGTCTTTAAAAGCGCCTCCCTGAACAATTCCGAATAAACTCTGGCTAGTGCTATGATGTGCTTCTTTACATCTTTTGGCCCACTGGATAGTTCTTTGGGCAGCAGTTTCTACCTGATATTTACCGGCAGGATAAGGCGTACATTCATCAAAAGCCATAGCAATATCAGAATCTAAAGCCATTTGAATTTCCATCGCCTTTTCGGGACTTATAAAATGTTTAGACCCATCAATATGAGAGTTGAAAGATACTCCTTCATCGGTTATCTTATTTAGCTTCTCCAAGCTGAAAACCTGAAAACCTCCGCTGTCAGTTAATATAGCTCCTTTCCAGCCCATAAATTTATGCAGTCCGCCTGCTTGTGCAATCAAATTATGTCCTGGCCTCAAAAGTAAGTGATAAGAATTACTTAAAATAATCTGAATACCTAAATCTTTTAATTCTCGAGGGGTCATAGCTTTAACTGTAGCCTGGGTTCCTACTGGCATAAATACCGGGGTGTCGATTATTCCATGGGAAGTATATAGCTTTCCCAACCTTGCCTTGGTTTTTTTACATTCTTTTACCACTTCGAATTTAATTGTCAAATATTTATTTCCTTTCAATCTACATTTTAATTGCTATATAATTTACTTAACTATTTTAGGTCTATAGCAATCAGTGAAAGCTAAAAGTGAAAAACCAGAATTCAAAACTTTCAAAATCTTCCAATTTACCAATCTGCCGATCTACCAATTACATTAGTATTAATTAATGATAATTAACATATCGTATTATTTATCGCTTGAAAAAGTTTAAATTCAAAAAATACAAAATTATATTATGGCAAAAATTATGTATATATTTTTAGGTTTTTTGTACAATACTTATTTCGGGTAGACACAGAGTCTGCCCCTACATATTCTATATTATGTATTAGTTTTTCTTCTTACTAAATAATATTTACTATATACTATATACTATATACTAAATAATAATCATTGCATCCCCAAAACTATAGAACCTATAAT
>DPXH01000190.1 GCA_003527405.1 Candidatus Sediminicultor tertius
TGAAAGGTCATAAAAAAACTAAAAGTATTGGGATCGATAGTCATAACTAAACTTCCCAACAGAGCTCCAGCGATACCGGCAAAAAACGCTCCGACTACAAAGGATAATACCTTATGATAAAAAAGATTAACTCCCATTGCCTCTGCTGCAATCTCATCTTCGCGAATAGATTTTAAAGCCCTGCCATAACTGCCATTAATCAAATTTTTAATGAACCATACAGTCACTATTGCTACCCCCCAGGTCCACCATAGATTAGTATAACTCGGCAATCCCTTTAATCCCAAAGGTCCATTAGTAATACTTTGCAAATTACAAAATAAGACTCTTATTATCTCCGAAAACCCAAAAGTAACAATCGCTAAATAATCACCCTTTAAACGTAAACAGGGTGCACCTACTAAAAAACCTACTCCTGCTGATACTAAACCGGCAATAATAAGAGAGAGTGCAAAGGGAATCTGAATAACACTAAGAGGCCATATAAGTGGAGTAATAAAATAATTTACTTCTTTTAATTCGGGAGACATATACAAAAGTGCGGAAACATAAGCTCCAATAGCCATAAATCCAGCATGCCCTAAGGAAAATTGACCAGTAAAACCATTTATTAAATTAAGACTAACTCCTAAAATAACATATATGCCACATAAATTTAAAATTCTAATAATATAAGCATCAAAACTTCTTTGAGCTATAAAGATAAATGTAACTACACCCAAAATAGCTACTATCTTTAACAATAAGTAATTACTCTTTTTCTTCACTTTCACTTTTTTCATAGCTGCCTATTCTTCTCCAAATAATCCTTCCGGTTTGAATAACAATACAAAAATTAAAATTATAAAAATAAAAGCATCTTTGTAACCAGCTAATTCTGGTAAAAAAGCTACTATCATAATGGTTAAGAGTCCTACTAAGAAACCTCCTACCATCGCCCCTCGAATACTGCCAATTCCTCCAATAATAGCGGCAGTAAAGGCTCTCCAACCAGGAAATACCCCCATAAAGGGCCAGATTTGGGGATAACGTAAGGCCCACAATACTGCCCCAATAGCAGCCAATCCCGAACCTATAACAAAAGTAAGAGAAATTGTTCGATCTAAATTAATACCCATAAGTTTGGCTGTATCAAAATCTTTGGAAATAGCCCGCATAGCTAATCCGGTTTTTGTTCTGTAAACTATGTAGGTTAAAATTAGTAAGAAAACGATGGTAACAATTGGAGTAACAAAATTAACTCCTGGAACTCGAACTTCTCCTATAATATATGTTTTGGCAAAAAACTCAGGACGATAAAATGATTTTGGCCTCCCCCCAAATACAACTATAGCAAAATTCTCTAATAAAAAAGACATTCCTATAGCAGAACATAAAGAAGAAATACGGGGAGCATTTCTTAATGGTTTATAAGCAAGCCTTTCTACAGATAATCCTAATATCATAGCTAACATTACAGCTAACAAACAAGCTATTCCCCAAGGCAAAGAAAATATTATCATACCATAATAAACAAAAAAGGCTGCCATCATAAATATATCTCCATGAGCAAAATTTATTAAACGCAAAACACCGTAAACCATAGTATATCCGATGGCAATCAGAGCAAATAAACAGCCAAGAGAAATTCCATTACTTAAATTCTGTAAAAAAATATTTAAATTCATTATTTTATCCTATCATTATTTTCCCTTGAAATATCTTTGTAATATTTTCAATCTACTTCAAAAATTTAGATTGAGGAGAAGAAAATCCCCTCCTCAATCTAAATTCAGACCTGTCTTTTAAAAAATTAACTTTGTCAATCTCTCTTAAAATGGATGTACTGTAGCAATATATTTAAACTCACCATTCTCAACGGTCTTAATTATCGCATCCTTAGTAGCATCTCCGTTTAAGTCTAAGGTAATTATCCCAGTACAACCCTCATAATCTTTAGTTGCTGCCATGGCATCCCTAATTGCTTTGGGGTCAGCTGAACCCGCTCTCTTAATAGCATCAACTACTAAATTGAAAGCATCAAAACCTAAAGCAGCAAAAGCACTGGGTGGTCTATTATATTTTTTCTCAAAATCTTTACAGAACTTCTCTGCTGACTTGGTAGTAACTGCAGTTGCGTCAAAATGGGTACTAAAGAAGCTACCATCTACTGCTTTTCCCCCTACTTCAATAAATTCCGGTGCTTCCCAAGTATCTCCTCCTAAGAAGTTAGCAGTAATCCCCATTTCTTTTCCTTGTTTCAAGATTAAAGCCGCATCTCCGTATGACCCAGCAGGAACAAAAACTACATCGGGATGTTTGTTAGCCGCATAAGTTACCTGAGCTGTAAAGTCTTGGTCTCCGGTCTGATAAGAAATCAGTCCTAAAATAGATTTTGGATTACCAGTTAATTTGATAAAAGCTTCCCGGAAGAAATTAGATAATCCCACTGCATAATCAGAAGCAATATCTTGAATAACTACTGCAGTCTTAGCATTTAGGTTATTTACAGCAAAGTTAGCCATTACTGCTCCCTGAAAAGGATCAATAAAACAAGCTCTAAAGGCATAAGGTTTCCCCAAAGTTACTAAAGGATTAGTAG
>DPXH01000005.1:0-1909 GCA_003527405.1 Candidatus Sediminicultor tertius
AGCCCAATTTGGATCAGTCCGTTATTTTGTATTAAAGAGTTCATATCCTGAAACCCATAAAGAACTTGAACAAAATATCAAAGAACATTTAAAATGGCGAAATAGTAATCGCCACAATTCATTATTGAAAATATTGCAAAAGAAAACATATGTTATTTAACAAGGCACTAGCTGGTAAGCCTTATCTAAAGCACCTTCTGAGTTTTTTATACTATCGTAGGTTTTTTCAAAATCAGTTTTACGCAAAATCCCTTGCTTCTTCTCATATTGCAATAGTTTATAAATAGCAATTTTAGCAATTTCCGTGCTGTTATTTTTATAAGGTATATAAACAATGTTCGAGGGCAAACCAATAATTTTTGTGTCATCCAATTTAATTGGTATAAACATATTTTCGGCGCTACGCTCTAAAATTACATCCCATTCGAATCTCGTCCATTTTTTTTGTCTATAATATTTCGAAATGATAACAATGACTTGCTTACTCTTTGAGAATATTTTTTCGAAAAACCTTTCACCATCTTTTCCTATAAATTGATGTTTCTCATTTTCTGCAAGAAAAACTGAATAGTCACCATATTTTTCTTTGATTTTATTACAAATATCCTCGGCAATTGATCTATTTTCTCCGGCATAAGAAATTGCAAAATCGTACTCATACATTTTATAAACTCCTTTTATATTGTAAGATTTGGCAAATAAAAACTACCGGTATAAAATCTTTATTATTGACAAATTATATTTGTTTTAATTGAATATCTAATTTATAATTTAGGAAATTTTTCCCTTAAGTATAACCACTTGAGGGGATATACAGGGACTGAAGTATATAACCCCTTACGAAAAGTTAAAAAAATTACCTAATTATTTAAATGATTCAACTACTAATTTATTCTAATTACAAGTATCTTACAAGATAATATTATTTTTAATTCAAGGATTTTTTTATAAGCATTTTCTGTTTTTCTAATTCTGTAAAAGATTCTTGCACATAAATTAAAAAGTCAAATATAAATATTGCCCTTAAACTATTCGCTTCTATAGCATAATTTAAATTTTCTCCATGTAAAACTGAATGACGGTTTAAATACTCAACAGAACAATTATCTCTCTTTTTCTTTATATTTTTTTGTTTTTTAGTATTAATATTAATACCAGTTGGAAAACGAAAATATTCGAATAATATGTCTGTATAAGAATCAAGGTCAATTATAAATTTCCAATTTTCATTTTATTAATCCGTTCAGCTAATTTATTTTTTGTCTTAGGTATATTATTTTTCTTAGCATATAAAGATACTCCTAAAATTTCTTTAGAAATACCTTCTGCCTGAATTAAAAAAGTCGGAATACTCAGAGAATATAATTTTTTTTGATGCGCTAAAAATGCATCTTCTAAAATTCTTCTTCGTTGTGGATATAACTTTATAACTTTTTCTTTCACGCTGGCAACTCTTAATCGAGCATAATTTTGCATAGCTTTTTCAATTTCATCAACCTTCCCCTCTACAATTAAATCTGCAATTTCTCTCGACAAATCGATGGGTAAATCGAGTGAAATATACCAACTTTTTTCTGCTAAATATTTTTGTATTTTCTTTAAATCCTCAGGAAGTTTTTTAGCAGCTTCTTGAAATGCTAAACAACTTTTTTGAATTTCTTTTTGAATATTTTCTATAGACTTGCTGAAAGAGCCAATATTATCTTCAAGTTCTTTTAATCCTTTTACAATGTCAGTTACAGGTAGAAGTATATTCCCTATAGTTGCTATTTTGTCATATAAATGGGATATTTCAATATTTTGGAGTTTATTTATATTTTTTTTCATTATTTAATACTTCCATTTCAATTTTCTTGCTTGTTGAAATGTGTCAGGGGATGGTCCTCTGTCACACTTCAAAAATATATAT
>DPXH01000005.1:2292-5629 GCA_003527405.1 Candidatus Sediminicultor tertius
TAATATTAATACGACAAAAGGCTTATAAAATCCTGCTTTTTTGGGAAAATTGTTTTATTTTTATTCAGCTATAATTATTATCCCCTCTTCTTTCCATTCTTCCCATTCTTCCCATTCGAGGTTGGTGAGCTCGGGTAGTTGGGTGAGGTCTTCTGGCTCTTTGAATCCTCCCAATTCTTCTCTTAAAACAATTATTTCCCGGGCGACTTAGGAAAATTTTGGAGTTCTAAAATTCTTGACTTTTTTATATAATATTGTATATTTATATTAGAGTAGCGAATCCGTTGTGAGTTGTTTATTAAAAGCTCCCTTAAAATCAGATAATATATTAAGCTGACCTCTCAAAGAATTTTCCTAATCATTAGTGAAATTATCTTCTCTTTTTATTAAATTTTATTCTTATTTCTATTATTATAATATTATAAATTTGCAAATAAAATATTCGCAAAGTATTGAAAATTAAGGATTTAATTTTTATTTGCATTATAATTTGCAAATAAATATTCCCTTTCTTCATCAATGGGTAATCTATATTTTATAGTTTTTTTAGCTCCAGTATCGATTTTAATTAACAATCCTTGTTCAACCCATTTTCTTAAAATACGCGAAACTTTTGAAGTATCCGGATTTTTAATAATCTTACGAACCTTTTCATTTGTAATATACTTTTCTTTGTTAGTTAAATAAAATGAAACTTTATCCCATTCTGTAGCTCTAATTGTATTAAAAAGTACAACCCTTACTGCATCCTGTAAATTGGGATATGTAAAGAAAATAGGAGGATATAATTTACCTCTATCCATTTCCTTCCTCATTGCTTTTACTCCTTCATTTCTATCAAGGTTTGGGGGATCGGGAAATTCCCTTAAGTGTTTAACGATTAAATCATTTCTGTATCCTTCAGCGCGAACAATGCCAATATTAAAAGCTGTAATATTATATGGAAATAAGCCTGGGCTTTCTATTTCAACTCTATCTTCAAAAATACTTATTTCAATATCTCTTTTTATATAATAATCTCGATGTATTATAGCGTTAGTAATCGCTTCTTTTACTGCTCTTTCAGGAATTCTATAAGTAGTAATAAAACCAGAGGAAGGAATTCTCATGCCTGCTCTTAATAGAGTTAACACGTAATCATGTGTATCATTTATTTGCTTAATAATGGGGCCATCAATAGTTTTTGGTCTTCCTATTAAATTTAAAGTTTCTCTGATCATTTCTATTGTTCCTTCGTATTGAAATATTCGTATAGTGCATTTTGTCTCCATTAAATTATGTGGATATAATGCAAAGAGTAAAACTGCTGCCCTAGTAGGTTTAAGTTTACCACTTTCGTCTTTACGAGCAAGACCTGTATTAAATAGAATATTTTTAATATCCATCTCTTCAATTTTGCGTGATTTTCTCCATTTTTCATAATAATCTGTTTTAAGAAGGTCAAAATCCACATTTACTAATTCTTTATCCGCATGTTGAAAACCTTTTGCATAAGAAAGTTTTACAATTTCGTAAGGTGTTAAAAGTTTATTGCCTTTTTCTAAACGAATAAATACATGATTATCTATAGAGTGAAAATTATTTTTTGCTTTAGAAATTGATAAAATAGCTACTCTTTTACCATTAGAATGAGATAACAATAAAGAAGGCCAAAGATTTGAAATTGGTGGAGTTATTTTCAGTATATTTCTGCCAATTTCATCATATTTTTCAAGATTTTCTTCAATCCCATACAACCTATCAAATCCTTTAAGTTTTGTCTTTTCCGGATCATCAATACCTAAAATAATAATACCTCCATCAGTATTTGCCATCGCAACGACTGATTCTATAACTTTTGCTACTTTAAAATCTCTTCCAAGTCTTTTAAATTCAGTCATTCTATCTTCTACTGGAATAGAAATTATATGATTGAGTAAATCTCTTTCAGATAGTAACTTGGATAAACTAGACATCTACTTTTTCTCCTTTTTAAAATTGACTATTCATACAAGTATATTCAATTCCTTTTATCTTTACTTATTTCTTAAAAGATTACAGCTTACTTCAACCAAAATAGAATCAGATAACATAAAATTTATAAATCAGAATATTTCAAAGATTAAATCATTCAAGCTCTCCTAATACCTTTTCGTCAAGATTTATAATTAGTCTCATCTTGGCGCTTTTTGGAGCTTTTTCAGCATAGTAGGGTCTAATAAAGGATAATTTTGAGTATTTAATTTAGGAAATTTTATTTTTATATTTAATAGTTCACATAGATAACCTAATCTTCTTAATACTCCGGAATTTCTGATTCGCTGGGCGTAATTTTCGAGTTTTTTTCGATTAAATTTATTATTTTTTAAAGCTTTGGCAACTTCAATAATTCCTCCACAATATTGCGGTTTATCCAGGCAATCGATAATAGTTTTTTCTTTATCAGTAATATTAATTGTCCTTTCTTCAATCCATTCTTTTCTAATACCAAAATATTTGGGTTTTTTTATTTTTATTATTTTATATTTTATTCAACGCTAATTATTATCTCTTGTTCTTTCCACTCCTCCCATTCGAGGTTGGTTGAGATTGCCACACCCTGACAAATCAGGGTTCGCAATGACGGAAAGAGAGATAGATTCCCACTTTCGTGGGAATGACAGAGCGGGGCGGATAAATCCGCCCTTTTATTCTATTACTTTTTAATTATTTTGATTAATTAAGTTTACAACTACCTTAACCATCGTATCTTTTTCTTCTGCTCTGCTTTCGGCAATTAATAAGGTTAAAGCTACAAGAGCGTTATCGGCAAGACGCTTACTGCCATCTTCGTTATATAAGATCCCATTTTCGTTTAGAAACCATAAGAATAAAGAGGCTGCAATTCGTTTATTTCCATCTATAAAGGAATGATTTTTAACCACAAAGTATAAGAGGTGTGCGGCTTTTTCTTCGATGCTGGGATAGAGGTCTTTTCCGTCAAAACTCTGATATATTGCTCCGATGGAGCTGGAGAAAGATTGGTCTTTTTCTAAACCAAATAATCCAGAAGGATAATGATTTTTTAGTCGCTCTAACTCTTTTCGGGCTCTTTGGTAGCTAATTCTAAATTTCTCCAGAGTGGTAACTTTTTTTATCTCTAATTTTTGGAAATCATATTCATCAAGTAAATGCAGGGCTTTTTGATAATCAAGAATTACTTTTAATAATCCGGTAGCTTCGGTTGAATCTAAGGCTTTATTCTGCAGGAGTCTTTCCATTATTTTTGAGGTTTTTTGGAATTCTTTTAATTTCGCCCGGTCTTCGCGCATTCTTTTTTCATTTATGGTATATCCTTTGATTAAGTGTTCTTTTAAGA
>DPXH01000214.1:0-422 GCA_003527405.1 Candidatus Sediminicultor tertius
CCAATTCAGCACAAGAACCTAAGGTTATATATAGAAACTGTTTATATTCTTTATTATGATATCTCCTAAAACCTTCTGCTATATTAGAAGGTATGGAGATTGCTGAGCGTCTAATTTGAGAAGTCAAGCCGTATAATTCTTCTTTAGGAAACTTTTTTGTTAGTATATAAATATCACTGACAATTTCTATACCTTTTTGCCAGATCCTTAAATCTTTAAATCTTTTTATACCTTCTTCCATCTTTCCCCTTTGTTTCTCGTTTTCATAACCTTTACGTAATACGTGATACTTCTTTTACTCTGTCCTAACGCGATACGCAATACGCGATACGCGATACGATATTTTATGGATAAATCTTATTCAGCATCCTCGGGAAGGGAATGGTTTCGCGAATATGGCTTAAACCACATATCCAGGCAAC
>DPXH01000214.1:833-3342 GCA_003527405.1 Candidatus Sediminicultor tertius
AATTTATGCTCTTCAATCCTTTTTTCTAATAATTTATAATCATCAATCCTTTGTCCGCCTCCAATAATTTCTCCATATCCTTCCGGGGCTAAAAGGTCAGCGCCTAATACGACCTCTTCTCTTGTTGGATCAGGCTTCATGTAAAAAGCCTTGCATTTTGCAGGATACCGGTGAACAAATACAGGCCTATCATACCTATTTGATAAGATTGTTTCATCTTCTCCGCCAAAATCATCTCCCCATTCAATTTTTACACCAGTGCTTTTTAAAATATCTATTGCTTCATCATAAGAAATCCTGGGAAAAGGTGTTTTTATAAGTTCTAATTTGGATATATCTCTTTCTAATAATTTCAATTCATTTTTTTTCTTTTCCACCACTTGTTTTACAATATAAGCTATCAGATTCTCCTGGATTTCATTGTTTTCTTCAAAATCCACATAGGATGCTTCCGGCTCAACCATCCAGAATTCCATTAGGTGTCTTCTGGTTTTGGATTTTTCAGCTCGAAAAGTTGGCCCGAAACAGTATACTTTTCCAAAAGCCGCAGCAGTTGCCTCATTGTAAAGCTGTCCGCTTTGGGCAAGATATGCCTTATCGTCAAAATAATTAGTTTCAAATAAGGTAGTAGTTCCTTCGCAAGCTGCCGGAGTAAGTATCGGTGTATCCATTAAAATAAAACCGTTCATATCTAAAAAATCCCGAATAGATTTGATTATCTCTGCTCTTATTCTTAAAATGGCGTTTTGCCGGGGCGACCTTAGCCATAGATGACGATAATCCATCAGATATCCTACTCCATGCTCTTTCAAAGATATTGGATAATTTTTTTCGGCCATACTCACAACCTCAATATTTTTTAACAAAACTTCGTATCCTAAAGGAACTCTCTTTTCTTCTTTGACTACCCCGGATATTTTAACCGCTGATTCGTAATTAATGTTATCTGCCATATCAAAGATTTTTTCATCCATTTCATTTTTAATCAAGGTTGCCTGAACAAAACTTGTTCCATCTCTGACAATTAAGAATTTTATTTTCCCGCTTGAACGCCTATTGTAAAGCCATCCTCTAATTTCTACTTCTTTACCTTCATAATTTCTAATATCGCTTATTCTTATAGTTTTCATCTATACTACCTCCTTGTATAGGGGTCAGGTCTCAACATTTGACATAACTTGCTCCGAAATAATGTAGTTAAAAAGTTATGTCAAATGTTGAGACCTGACCCCTATAATTCATTGATTATGTTATCTATCTTAATTTCCTTTTGTTCTTTGGTTTGCATGTTGCGGAGAATCACCATATTTTTGGATAATTCTTCTTCGCCGACTATTACCGTATATCTTACTCTTAACTTATTGGCTATCCTCATTTGTGATTTTAAGCTTCCTTCGGAATAATCCATATCAGCAGATAAGCCGGCATTTCTTATTTTTTGCAATAATTTAAAAGCTGAATCTTTATTCTTTTCATCAACTTTAGCCACAAATATATCTAATCCCTTTTCCTCAGGCCATTTGACTTTTTGTTGATCTATGGCAATAATCATTCTCTCTATCCCAGCGGCAAATCCTACTGCGGGAGTCGGTTTACCGCCCAATTCTTCAACTAAATCATCATACCTGCCGCCACCGGCGATAGCATTCTGAGCACCTAATTCTCCCGAAATAATTTCAAAAGCGGTTTTAGTATAATAATCGAATCCCCTTACCAATCGAGGGTCTTCATGAAATACAATTTTTTGATCATCAAGATATGATTTTACTTGTGCAAAATGTGATTCACATTCTTGACAAAGATTTTCTGTAATCAGCGGAGCTTTTTCTATGATTTTTTGGCATCCATCTTTTTTACAATCAAAAACTCTCAGTGGATTCTTTTCATATCTCATTTTACAATCTGAACATAATAATTCTTTTTTATCCTTTAGATATTTTTTTAATTTTTGGATATAATCAAATCTGCATTTTTTACAACCTACGCTATTTATTAAAATTTCCAGATTTTTTAAACCCAGTTTTTTGTAAACATCCAAAGCAGTTATGATAACTTCGGCATCCGCAGCGGGAGATTTAGTTCCTATGATTTCGATTCCGAATTGATTAAACTGCCGGAATCTGCCTGCTTGCGGTTTCTCGCACCTGAACATTGGGCCAATATAAAATAACTTTATTACTTTAGAAATTCTACCCATACTATTTTCTAAATAAGCCCTAACTACCGGCGCAGTCCCTTCAGGCCGTAAAGTAAGACTTCTACCTTTTCTATCGGGAAAGGTAAACATTTCTTTAGTAACTATATCAGTAGATTCGCCTATCCCCCGAACAAAAAGATCAGTATATTCAAAGAACGGAGTTCTAATTTCTTTATATCCATATTTATTCAGTATCTCTTTTATTATATCTTCGATATAATACCATTTTGAAATATCCTCAGGTAAGATATCCTGTGTTCCTTTGGGAACCCGTATAAGCAATATTTTCCTCTCCTTTTTTCTGATTGTCAC
>DPXH01000214.1:3683-6003 GCA_003527405.1 Candidatus Sediminicultor tertius
GACAATCTTTAATCTTTTAATAGCTGTATCTGCGTTCCATAAATGCCTTTTTATCAAAGGCCTTCTTTATAGCATCCTCCTGGCTAATTTTTCCTTCCATAACTAAATCTTTTAGCGATTGATCTAAGCTTTGCATCCCATCTTTCTTGCTAATCTGGATGGTTGAAGAAATTTGATAAGCCTTACCTTCTCTAATTAGATTTCTAATTGCTGCGTTAGCAATCATTATTTCCAGGGCTGGGACTCTACCTTTTTCATCCAAAGTTGGTAAGAGTGTCTGGGCAACAACACCTAAAAGAGATCCAGCAAGCTGCATTCTTACTTGATTTTGTTGATGAGGAGGAAATACGTCTATTATCCTTTCTACGGTTTCAGAGGCACTAATAGTATGAAGGGTAGAGAATACCAAATGCCCTGTCTCAGCTGCTGTCAAAGCCATGGAAATAGTCTCCAGGTCTCTCATTTCTCCTACCAATATTACATCAGGGTCTTCTCTTAAGGCATTACGTAATGCTGAGGCAAAAGATGGAGTATGTGAACCTATCTCTCTTTGGGAAATAAGGCAATTTTTATGAGAGTGAATAAATTCAATAGGATCTTCGATAGTAATTATGTTATCGTATCTTTTTTTATTTATAATATCGATCAAGGCAGCCAAGGTTGTTGATTTCCCACTTCCGGTGGGCCCGGTAACCAATACCAGCCCTTTATCTTTTTCGGTAAAGTCTGAAAGAATAGAGGGTAAGCTTAATTCAGAAAGGGTCTTTATTTTTTCCGGAATTAACCGAAAAGCCCCAGCCTCTCCTCGGCGATGTTTAAAGATATTTACTCTAAATCGGGAAACATTTTCTAATTCGTAAGATAAGTCTAACTCGCCATTTTTTTCAAAATAAGTCTTTTGTTTTTCGCTTAGAATAGAATATATCATTTCATGGGTAATCTCCGGTGTTAATTCAGGTAAATCTAATTTTGTTAATTTTCCATTTACACGTAACACCGGAGGAGCTCCTATATTAAGGTGCAAATCAGAAGCATCTTTATTTTTAGCTGTAACCAATAATTCTTTTATCTCCATATTTAACGTTCCTCCCGTTTTTTAAAAATGATATTAGTTATATCTATCAAGCTTCTATTTATTGTTATGGTGAAATATTTGGTTAATTGTTTCATCGATATTTTCAAAGGAAGCCAGAACAATTTTTAGCTTTCTTTTGGTAACCTCTTTAATCATTTCGATAGCTTCTTCATCTGTGGGGTCAGCCATGGCAACAACTAATTCACTATTTAACTCCATTATGGGTATTGCTTTAAATTTTCTAAGAGTATCTTCTGAAATATTCTTGGATAATTGAATATCAATGTTACCAATGTTTACCTGAACATAAGGAAGGTCTAACTGTTTTCCTAAAACCCAATTTATTTCATCTTGTGTAACCATTCCCAGATCAATTAATATTTCTCCGATTCTCTTTACCCTATTTTTCTGAATTTTCAATCCTTCCTCTAATTGCTCCGGAGTAATAATTTTATAGTGTACTAACATCTCACCTAATTTTTTAGGGTGCTTTTTCTCTTCTTGTTCTTCTTTCATATTGATATTCCTCCCTTCTATCCAGGGGTCAGGTCTCAACATTTGACATAACTTATTGACTGCATAATTCGAGAGTAAGTTATGTCAAATGTTGAGACCTGACCCCTTTTCCCTTTATTAAAAAATCCCTGATAATACTTTTATTAAGTATCATCAGGGACGAGAATTGCTCGCGGTGCCACCCTGTTTGAATGGTAATTAATCCATTCCGCTTAACAGCCGATTAACGTAGGCTATCCGATTAAGTTTACTATAATTTTTCAACTTAATTTGTTTTTTTAGGGGTCTTTCGATTATCTTCTCTTTTAATTTCATAAAGAAAGATAATCTAATCTCCTATTTTTATTTTTGAAAAATATTTAATTTTTAAAATTTAAGTAATTTTATATAATTTTAATTAAAAAGTCAAATTCGTATATCGTATCTCGTGAATCGTATCTCGTACAAACTAGCGTAGAGCGTATAGCGTATACATTTGGTTATATAGTTAGTTGGTTACCTGGTTAGTTAGTTAATAAATCAGTACAAACCAATTAACTAATTAACTATATAAACGTTCAACTATCTAATAAATATTGATTGGTAATAGGTATGGCTTTAATTGATTAAACCTGTTTCAGCTCAAATAAATCCTATACCAAAAAATCGTAAAATATATAATAAACATTTTATTTATGATACTATACACTAAATGCTGTACGCTATATAGGTTTTGAATTTTGAATTATG
>DPXH01000214.1:6317-10849 GCA_003527405.1 Candidatus Sediminicultor tertius
TTTTTCGCTTTTCGTTTTAAATTTTTAATTTTAGCAAAATATTCATTTTTTAACTATAAATATTTTTCTTATTGGATATTTTTTCTTTCTCTAATTCCTAACTAAAGTTTATGCTAATGTCGATAACTTCCGCGGGTTTCCATAAATACTTTTTTGTCTATAGCTTTTTTAATCGCTTCTTCTCTACTGATTTTACCTTCTACCAGTAATTCTTTCAAAGATTGGTCTAAACTTATCATACCATCTTTCCTGCCCATCTGAATAGTTGCAGGCATTTGGTAAGTTTTTTCTTCTCTTATAATATTTCTGATAGCCGGGGTGGCAATCATCAATTCAAGAGCAGGGACTCTTCCCTCTCCGTCTATGGTAGGTAATAAGGTTTGTGCAACAATACCTAAAAGAGATTCGGCAACTTGCATTCTAATTTGATTCTGTTGATGTGGGGGAAATACATTTATTATTCTTTCTACGGTTTCAGCTGCACTGTTAGTATGGAGAGTGGAAAATACTAAATGCCCGGTTTCGGCGGCAGTTACCGCCATAGCGATGGTTTCCAGGTCTCTCATTTCTCCCACTAATATTACATCAGGGTCTTCTCTTAAGGCACTTCGCAAAGCATAGGCAAAAGAATCTGTATGAATTCCTACTTCTCTCTGGTCTATAACGCAGTTTTTATGATTATGGATGAATTCAATAGGGTCTTCAATAGTGATAATATGTTCATATCTTTCTTTATTTATAATATCTATCAAAGAAGCTATGGTGGTTGTTTTTCCACTTCCGGTAGGACCGGTAACCAATACGAAACCCTTTGACTTTTTAGTAAAAATAGATAATTCTTCCGGTAGACCCAATTGCGCAAGAGATTTTATTTTTTCTGGTATCAGCCTGAAGGCAGCTGCCTCACCTAATCGAGTTTTAAATATATTAATTCTAAATCTTGTCATATCTTCCAATCCAAAGGAAAAATCTAATTCATGGAGTTTTTCATATTTAGCTTTTTGTTCATCATTAATTATGCTATAAATCATTTCGTGAATATCTCGCGAGTTGAGTTCAGGTAAGTCTAATTTTTTTAATTTACCATTTATACGCAAAATTGGGGGGACTCCAACAGTGATATGTAAATCCGAAGCATCCCTTTCTTTGGTGACAGCTAATAATTCTCTTATATTCATATAGTTAATTCTTCCTTTCTTATATTGCTAAAATTAGAAAAGATTAACTGAATTTATTTATTATTCTATCAGAGGTAGCCCGAACATGCAAAAAACCGATTCGTATCGCGTATTGCGTATCGCGTATTGCGTTAGGAAGATAGCATAGAATATATAAAAAAATTAATAAAGCGAAAAATTAAAAACCATAATTATTAATTAAGAATTCTGGAGTCATCAGTCAGTATATAAGAAAAACGATGCACTTATGGGAGATACTGCTTTACTTTTACACTTAATTTATATTTTTTTCACGGAATATGATCTTTTTCTAGTTACTGATTTCCTTTTTCTTTACTATATATTAAATACTATATACTAATTTGACTTCTGACTTCCGTCTTTTTACGCGATGCGCGATACGCAATACGCGATACGATTAAAGTTCTGCCTGTTTTTTTAGTATCTCCGCTTTATCGGTTTTTTCCCAGGTAAAATCTTCATCTTCCCTTCCAAAATGACCATATGCCGCAGTCTTTTTAAATATTGGTCTTCTCAGTTTCAAGTGCCTTATTATTGCTTCCGGGCGTAAATCAAAATTCTTTTTTATTAATTCTAATATCTTCGATTGAGCAATCTTTTCTGTTCCAAAAGTATCTATCATAACAGATACGGGATGAGCTACTCCTATGGCATAGGCAATTTGTATTTCACATTTATCAGCTAACCCGGCAGCCACAACATTTTTAGCGATATACCTTGCCATATAACTACCTGATCTGTCTACTTTAGTGGGGTCTTTTCCGGAGAAACATCCTCCTCCATGACTTCCCACTCCTCCGTAAGTATCAACAATTATCTTTCTACCGGTCAGACCGGTATCTGCCTGAGGACCGCCTATGGCAAATCTTCCGGTAGCATTAATAAAATATTTGGTATTTTCATCAAGATGTTTTTGGGGGATAACATAATTAATTACTTTTTCCTTGATATCTTTTTGAATAGTTTCATAAGGAATATCAGGGTGATGTTGGGCAGCGATTACTATCGCTTCTACCCTTTTTGGGTCTCCATTTTCATATTCAACTGTAACCTGAGATTTCCCATCAGGTCTGAGATAAGGAATTATCTTCTTTTTTCTTGTTTCTGCCAGTCGGTAAGTTAATTTATGAGCTAATATTATAGGAAGGGGCATCAGTTCGGGAGTTTCTCGGCAGGCATAACCGAACATCATTCCCTGATCACCTGCCCCGGTAGTTTCCATATCATTTTTTTCTTTTTCCTTTTCTTTTACTTCCATTGATTTACTCACTCCCCGATCTATATCCTTGGACTGTTCATCAATAGAGGTTAATACTGCGCAAGTATCACCATCAAATCCATATTTAGCTCGGGTGTAACCTATGTCCCGGATGGTTTGACGTACTATTTTGGGAATATCCACATAACAAGAAGTGGTAATCTGTCCGGCGACCATAACCAATCCGGTAGCAACCAAAGTCTCTACTGCCACTCTCCCATAAGGATCTTCTTTATAGATGGCATCCAGGATAGCATCAGATACTTGATCGGCAATTTTATCCGGATGTCCTTCGGTAACTGACTCGGAAGTAAATAAATATTTGTTCTTCAAATCTAACATCTCCTTTGTTATTCAATTATAAATACTTTTTATATTTTTCGTTATTAGCTATACTTTTAATTATCTTCTTTAGGTCACCTTCTCGCTTTTTGGGATAAATCAGTTTTATATCCCCGCTGGATACTATAACCAAATCAGATAGGCCGATAGTAACTATTAAGCCTTCATCATTTACAATAACACACCTTTTTGTATCTACTCCTTCATGTCCGCCTTGCACTACATTACCATCTTTATCCTGAGTAAAAATTCTCTCCATTGAAGTCCATGAGCCAATATCATCCCAGTTAAAGTCTCCTTTTACCACCAATCTGTTAGATACCTTTTCCATAATAGCATAATCTATGGATATTTTATCTAATCCATAAAATACTTCTTTTACCACTTCTTTTTTTTGCAATGTTCCCAAACTATCTTTTATTTTCATTAATCCCTTATAAAGCTTGGGCGCTTCTTTTTCTATGGCCTTTAAAATATCTTTGCAAGTCCAAACAAATATACCACTATTCCAAAGATAGTTTCCCTCACTTATAAATATTTTTGCAGTTTCCAAATCTGGCTTTTCTGTAAAATTATTCACCACACAAGCGGTAATGTTATCGGTCTTTTCTACTTCTTCACCTACACAGATATAACCGTATCCGGTTTCCGGCCGCGATGGTTTAATACCTATGGTAATCAAATTACCTGTTTCGCGAGCAAGTTTACAAGCTTCTTTAATTGCTTTTAAAAATTTTTCTCCATCTTTTATTATATGGTCTATGGGAAGTGTGATCATAGTGGTGTCAGGATCTTTATATCTATGTTCAATAACTACTGCAGCCAAACCGATACAGGCTGCAGTATCTCTGCCCACTGGTTCAAGGATATAATTTAGATAATCTATTTCGGGAAGAGCATCTTTTATGCCATCAAAGAGGTCTTCTGTAGTGGAAATAAATACATCTGATAAATCGATTAATGGTGATACGCGATTAACGGTCTCTCTAATCATGCTATTTCCACCAGTAATAGATAACAATTGTTTTGGTGTATCAAATCGACTATGCGGCCAGAATCTTTGTCCCCGGCCACCAGCCATCAGGACGGCAACATTTTTCATAAAAATTATCCTCCCTTTTTTTCGTATTGCGTATTGCGTATCATGTTAAGAAAAGAAGCCATGGAGAAACCGTATCCGGTATCCAGTATCTCTCGTATCTCGTATTATGCAAAAAAAATTAGCAAGATGTAAATATGTGGGGGTAGGCCTTGTGTCTACCCTCCGCAGGGCAGGCTTCCCCCGTTTTCACGAGGGCAGGCTCGCCTATCTAAACAAATGTAGGGGTTCGATTTATCGAACCCGCTATATAAAATTAGCCAGATAACCCAGGTCGGATAAATCCGACCCCTACATTAAAAATATTACTCTATACAAAAAGTTTTAAATTTTGAGTTTATCTTGGAGTTTTTCACTTTATATTTTGCGCTTATATAATTTTTCTGTTATTTTTCAAAAAATATTCCATTTCCATAGAAGTTTCTTTTGTCCTTCTTAAAATCTCTTTTGTCATTTCCGTGAAAACGGGAATCTATCTTTCCTTTTCTTATCTTCCGTTCCTAGATTCCCGCTTCCGCGGGAATGACAGAGGAGATAGTTAGCTGTACGCTATATTAAAATAGTTTTAAGTTTTGAATTATAGTTTTTAGTTTTTCGTTTTTATTTTTTAATTTAACTCATTATATAATCATTT
>DPXH01000214.1:11165-13213 GCA_003527405.1 Candidatus Sediminicultor tertius
TATAATTTATCAAAAAAAATTATTTTAGATTATTTGCTGATTATTAAAGGATATAATCTTTTATATAAAATAAAAGTTATGAAACCACTAATAATCCCTTTTAAAAGATTAAAAGGAATGATAGCTGGGATTAACATTTTGACTACAATATCTCTATTAACCCCTAAATAAATAGGGGTAATAATCAAATTAGCCGGTACCATTATTAAGGTCATTGCTAATGTACCCAAAATTAATCCTAAAATTGCTCCCTTCTTGTTATGATACAAGAAATAGATTTGAGAAGATACAAATACGAAAGTTCCCGTTGCTAAAAAGTTCATTAAAGCACCATAAGGCCCGCCTTGCCCGGTGATAAGAGCAAAAAGTATAGCTGTAATTAGAGACATCAAAATACCAATTTTCGGACCCAATTTAAAAGATCCGATCAGGAGAAATACACTCCCCGGATCATACAACAAGAATGGCGCCTGGGGTAAAATGGGAAAATGAATAAAATACCCCGCGACTATCGACAGGGCTACTAATATAGAAATACCGGTAATTTTTTTACTTTTCATACAGATTCTCCTTCTTTTTATTTTTTTATCTTTATTTATAAATTAGCCGATGTTGAATGGTTTAGCGTATAGGATAAATCAATAAACTAAAAATGTAAATTGAAAAACCATAATTATCAGTTAAGAATTCAGGAGCCAGTATTCAGTAGTCAGGAGTAAGAAGAATATAAAACAACTTAACAAATAATAGAACCTTGTAATCTAAAATGATTCTGAATACTGGATTCTGTCTTCTGGCTTCTATCTTATCTACAAGATACGATTCACGAGATACAAGATACGTATATAGTTTCGCGCTTTTCGTTTTTAGTTATACATTATATGCTAATTAAGGCTTACGTAAAAAAGAAATTCCTATAAAATTAATTTAAATTTCAAAATATTTTCTATCAATAAAAAATATCCCCGAAAAATCATATTTTCTCGGGGATAATCTTTACTTATAACAAATCACTTCTTCTTCCATCCAGACTTTACTGTCGGCTCTGGCTTTTCACCAGATCTGTTCGGTACTCACAATAGTGAATACCGAGCTCGTGGGCTTATTACCTCCTCTCAGCATTCTCTGGAGGAGAATAATTTTACCACCGGTCGGGAATTGGTTAATTTTTGATTAACCTCACCCTGCCCCGAAAAAGCATAATCTTCAATATTCTGTTTTTAGGAATTATATCACTTTTTTTTACTCTTTGCAATAAGAAAATCAATTCGTATCTCGTATCTCGTGAATCGTATCTCGTAAAGAAAATAGAAGCCAGAATATAGAATCCGATTCTTTTTATCTCTTTATCTAAAAACTATAAACTGAAAACTCATATCTTGCATTTAAAGCTAACGACTATTCACTAACGACTAACGACTAGTTCAATCAGTAGCTTTGATCTCATTTTGCACTTCTTCTAAACTAAACCCTCTTAAATCAGCATAATAGTTTAATACCTTATTAACGTAATTATCAGATAATTCCTGATTATTAGTTAGTTTTTCTTGTACGGCATAAGGTCCCTGGTTGTAAGCTATGACAGCAGTTTTTAAATCGTGAAAATCTCTATTTAAGATAGATAGATAATATACTCCAATTTTAATATTTTTAACAGGATCAAATAATGTTTTCTCTGCTCCGTCCCATTTAATGCCAATGTTTTCTGCCAATTCCGGGGCAATAAATCTTCTTACCTGACACAATCCATAGGCATAAGAATCTGAAACGGCTTTGGGATCGTAATTGCTTTCTGTTTTTATTATGGCAGTGATTAATAAAGGATTAAAATTATATTTTATAGATTCCTCATAAATAGTTTTAGATATTTCATATATAGATTTACTGTCTAAGGTAGAATTATTTTTAGAAATATCTTTTACTGCCTTGGCAATATAATATTCCCTTTTAACTTCGTCGGAAATCATTCCGGTTAATTCCTGTAATTGCATATAGATTTCTGTAAATTGATCTCTGCCTATTTTAACTTGGCTATATTTTTTTACTTC